>DATGGJ010000657.1:0-1788 GCA_035308585.1 Terriglobales bacterium | reverse complement strand
CCCCCCAGCGTGCTGCCGTGCTTGAGCATTTCTTCCAGCACGTACTTGTCGCCCACGGGAGCGCGCAGCATGCGAATGCCGGAGCGGCGCAGAGCAATCTCCAGCCCCATGTTGGACATGGTGGTGGCTACCACCAGCGAGCCCACCAGAGCGCCGCGCGCCTGCAAGTCACGGGCGGACAGCAGCAAAACGGCATCGCCATTGACCACGTGGCCGGCGGCATCGCTGAACAGGGCGCGGTCAGCGTCGCCGTCAAAGGTAATGCCCAGATCGTAGTGCCCATTTTCGGCCGCCAGCGCCTGGGCCACGGTTTGGGGATGCAGGGCCCCGCAGTCATGGTTTATGTTGCGCCCGTTGGGCGCCTGGTGCAGGAACCTGGTCTGCACGCCGCAGGCTTTGAATACGTCTGGCGCTACCGCTGAGGCCGCACCATTGGCGCAGTCCACCAGCACCCGCATGCCACTCAGGTCCGTGCCCGCCACCTGCTGCGCCAGCCAGCGCACGTAGTGCTGGTGCAGTTCCGTCGACCCGGGCAAGGAACGGAACAGGGCGGCGGTTTCGGCGTTGTTCTGCTCCCTGTTTCCCAGCAGCTGGAAAATTTCCGCTTCAATCTGATGTTCGAGTTCGTCCGGCAGCTTGAAGCCGTCGGCGGAGAAGACCTTAATTCCGTTATCTATCCAGGGGTTGTGGGAGGCAGAAATCACAATTCCGGCGCCGAAGGCATCGGTGCGGGCGAGGAAAGCCACTCCCGGCGTGGTGATTACCCCCGCGCTTTTGACCTCAATGCCGGCATTGAGCAGGCCGGCGGCAAGGGTATTGGCGATCCACTGGCTGGATTCGCGCGTGTCCTGGCCAATGACCACGCGCTGGTGTTGCGCCGCCGAGCGCAAGCGGTGACCCAACGCCCGGCCAATGGCAAAGACTGTTGGTTCGTCCAGAGGATACTGGCCTGCCACGCCGCGAATGCCGTCGGTGCCGAAGAGTTGTCGTGCCACGTTCTCTTAATTACCTCGGTTCGTATTGGGTGGGGAGTCTCTAAGGCGCGACGGGGGAAGCCGCGCGGCCGCTTAATCGCGCTGCCGAGATGATTTTCCCACGAATACGGTCACCCGCACAGGTTCCGGATTGACCACCTGTACCAGGGGATCGGAAACGTAGGCGTTGGTGGTAAAAGTGCGCTGGCTGAGAAGCCCGGTGGCATCCACGGGATCGGTCACCGCGGCATCCACCAGGTCCACCCGCCGGGCCGGGCCCGCCACCCTGAGTTGCGGAGGGTCGGCGACCACATTGGTAATCGTGAAGCCGGAGGCCAGGCGACCGACCACCCGGGGTCGAACTTCGACCTCCTTGGTTTCGCGCATATCCAGGCTGATCTTCACCTGCGCCGGCTCGATCTGCTTGACGTGTACCCCTTCCGGCACATGCACGTTTGCATTGCCCAGGGAATACGTATGCTCGCCGGGCTGCGCGGCGGAGAGGTCGAGGGCCACGTGTACTTCATTCGAACCCAGATGATCAAGCACCCGCGAGGGACCGCTCAGCCAAAGTTTTGCTTCGGCCGGAGACACGGAACTGATTACCAGGCTCTGGGGCAAACTGTGAAGCTCTATGCTCGATTTCCACGAAACATCCTCGTTGTGAACCTGGGTCACCACCGCCCAAAGACATGTCGCCATGATCAGGGAAAAAAGTTTCAGACCGGCATCGTGGAACACGTGGCGGCGCAGGAAGCCCATGGTTAGCGTTCCGCCTCGGGGTTGAATCTGGACTCGGGAGACTTGGAAGAAA
>DATGGJ010000656.1:0-11995 GCA_035308585.1 Terriglobales bacterium | reverse complement strand
GGAACGGTGTTGGCCGGGTTGGCGATGCCCGCCCATGCGGGAATCACCCACCCCAGCACGCCCCCGATTATCAGGACAACGATGGCGGAAAGAATTGCTGCAGGATAACCAATGCGGACCACTTTCTCTTTCATGGCTGGCTTAGTCTCTCTTCAAGTGCTGTGTGCTCAGAATCCAAGGCTACGATTGCCGCCCGGATGGGAAAGATGCCCGCCAGTCCGGGACAAGTTGCGCGCAGATGCAACAATAAAATCGTACCACGATGCTTTCAGAAGAGGGAACAAGCGCATCTGCCGCCGCCGCGGCGGTTCAGGGCGTGTGTGTTTGGGGAACGATGAATTCGGCTACTGGGTGGGAGCGTAATACCCGGGGCGGGCGCGGACGTGCACTTTTTTGCTGAGGGCGATTATTTCGATGGAGTGGTAACGCCCGTCGGCAGCCATTTCCGCCGGTTTGTAGGCCAGGGAGTACTGGCTGCGCAGCTCTTCCTCGATGGCGGAAAAAGACTTGGAAATATCGGTCATCTTATAGGGGAAGAAAGCGCGGCCGCCGGTGGCGTTGGCCAGCTGTTCGAGCACCCCGTCGCCACGCATGACCAGGCCGCTGTCGTCGGTGCTGATGGCGTAGATGACCACCTCGGCGCGCTGCGCCATTTGGATGGCCTTGCCCAGGCTGACCTCGCTCTGATTATCTTCGCCATCGCTGAGCACGATGATGGCGCGCCGCACCGGCCTCTGGTCTCCGGTCCGGAGCAGCTTTTCCTTGCAAGCCAGGTAAATGGCGTCATACAGAGCCGTGCCGCCGCCGGCGCGCAAATTGTCAATGGCGGACGATAGCTGGACGGTGTTGTCGGTGAAATCCTTCATCAGCTTGGAGTGGCTGTTGAAGCCGATGACAAAAGCACGGTCGGTACCCTGGCGCACCACCTGCTTGAGGAACGAAATGGCGGCGTTCTGCTCGAAGGCGAAGCGGCTTTTGACGGAGCCGCTGTCGTCCACCAGCAGGCCGACGCGCAAGGGCAGATTGGTCTCGCGGCGAAAATCAAGAATGCTTTGCGGCGGCTGGTTGTTATCCAGCACGCGGAAATCGTTTTGGGAAAGATCGCGCACAAACTTTCCGCGCCCATTGGTGGCGGTAAACACCACATTGACCTCGTCCACTCGCCGGCGAATGGTCAAAAGCGCCGAATTGCCCTCCTGTTCCGGGTAAGCCTCGGTTTCAGAAGCAGCCGCGGCACTGCTCAGGTAGGGCTGGGTAGGATCTTGACCGGCGGGCAGTTGGGCCTGGGCCCCCGTGGCTGCAAAACACAGCAGCAGGACAGCGGCGAAGCTGGAAAGCAAATATTTCATAAAACGTGCATTTTCTGCCGCTTTACGGGGCACAAAAAGCTCCCTAAAGATTTCATGCATTTTCAATGCCAAGAGAACTCTAGGTCAGGGCGGGGAGGAAGCCAAGTTACAAACGGAGAACAGACTTTCGTTACACACAAGTAATTAAGGTTTAAGATGAGAATTCCCATGTGGAGGTTTCATGAAAAGGCTGGTCGCGGTACTGACTTCCGTGCTGTTACTCGCCGCGCCTCTATTGGCGGCCAAAGACAATCAGAAAGAGCAGGACCGGGTCAAAGAGGCCGGTGAAGTGCTCAAAGAGATCATCAACATCCCCGATGACATCCCCAAAGATCTCTTTGACCGGGCGGAGTGCATCATCGTTCTGCCTTCGGTGAAGAAGTTCGCCATCGGTCTGGGCGGCAGCTACGGACGCGGCGTAATGAGTTGCCGCACCGGCCAGCATTACACCGGACCCTGGAGCGCTCCCGCCATGTACGCCCTGGAGGGCGGCAATATCGGTTTCCAGTTGGGCGGGCAGGCGACTGATTTCGTGCTGCTGGTGATGAACCCCCACGGAGCCGAGTCGCTGCTAAAGACCAAGGTGAAGCTGGGCGCGGACGCGGCGGCGGCCGCCGGGCCCAAGGGCCGGGACGCGACCGCGGCTACCGACGTGGCCATGCGGGCGGAGATTTTGTCCTATTCGCGCTCCCGCGGCTTGTTTGCCGGCATCTCGCTGGAGGGCTCCACGCTGCGCCAGGACAACAGCGCCAATGAGAAGCTCTATGGGCGGAAAGTGAGCGCCCGCGAGATCGTGCGCGAGCATCGCGTGGGTGTACCCGCGGCGGGACAACAATTGGTTTCGCTGCTCAACCACCATTCACCGAAGAATCTGTCCGATCCCAAGTCGCTGGAGTAATTCCGTTACGGTGAGCGCCGGGCGCACGGTGCGCCCGGCGCAGCTCTCTTGCCAGTTCCCGCGGCTCAACCATCGCGCCTTCGCGGAATCCCGCTGGAGCCGGCCAGCATCTTAGAATTGTTCGTGGCGCTCTGAGCTTCGAACGAAATTTTTCCCGCCATCCGGGCCCATGATTTCCCGCTTCGTCACCAAAACGGCAGCCATCACTACGGTGGTGGTGGTGAGCAATGCCGTGGGTAACTACGCCCTCAGCAAGGGCATGCAGGAGGTGGGCCACCTTGTTACCTGGCAGCCGGGGCCCTATCTGCAGGCCTTTGCCGATCCCTGGGTCATTATCGGAGTGCTGCTGCTGATCGCCTGGCTTATCTTCCGCCTGGCCCTGCTTAGCTGGGTGGACCTGAGTTACGTCATCACCGTGACCTCCACTTCCTACATCCTGAGCGCGCTGCTGGGGAAGTTCTTCCTGGCGGAGCAGGTTTCAGCCCTGCGCTGGGCGGGCATTGCGCTGATCACGGTGGGAGCGGTGTTCGTGGGCGAAACTTTCCCCAGCACCACCGATGAAACCGGAGGGTTGGCGGAGGAATGATGCGCTGGATTCTGGTGGCATTGATCGTAGGGCCGGGAACAGTGGGCGATCTGCTCACCACCGCGGGCATGAAGCGCCACGGCGAAGTGAATGACTTCAGCATAGCCGGACTAGCCCGGCTGTTGGGGCAGTTGGCCCGCAATCCCTACATCGTCATCGGCATGGTGGCCATGGCCATCTCATTCTTCGCGCTCATGGACCTGCTATCCATCGCCAAGCTGAGCTTTGCCGTGCCCGCCACCGCCTCCAGTTATCTGCTGGAAACCGGGCTCGCCAAGTATCTGCTCAAGGAAGAGGTAGGGTGGAAGCGCTGGGCGGGCGCCTCTCTGGTAGCTATCGGAGTAATGCTGGTCTCCATCTAGCCAGGTTTCAACCGGAGCGGAGCGCCCCGTGAAGGGCCGCCGGCCGATAGGCGCCAGGCCGGCGCTGGGACCCGAATTCTGGCCTTTGCCGCCCAGGCCCAGCAGCACCAGTCCGGCAACAATGAGCAGCGTAGCCAGGCCCTTGCCCACCAAAGCCCAGCCCTGAAAGTTCTCCCGCAGCCAGCGCGGGCGCAAGCGGGTTAGCCCGTAAGCAGCCACAAAGATGACGGCATAGCGCACACCGGAGATGGCGTCCACCACCGCGGGATGAGCCAGGTCAATGGCGTAAAAAATCAGGAATGAACCCACACCGGAGATGAAGCGGTTGACGAAATACCAGAAGCGGCTCCTCGGTTCGGCTTGCTCCGAGGCCATGAAGATTTGCCGTCGCCAGGAGGGCCGCACCAGCAGGAGCAGAGCGCCCACAAATGTTCCCAGGGTGAAGATCACATAACCGCTGACGAAGTTGGTGTTATCGAACACCATCTTCTGCAACACATTGACCAGTCCAAACAGGCCGGAGGAGAGCAGGATACTGGGCACAATTCGCTTGAGATTGAGCTTTTCCGCGAAAAACATGACGAAGCCGCCCAACACCAGCAGGGCAAAGGCCAGCAGGTTACCCTGCGCCACGTAAGGATGGCGAAGCAGCGGGATGGCAATGAGAACGGTGGCTACCGGGGAAAATCCGCCCATCACCGCCAGAGTCTGGGAAGCCTCCCCGCGCTTGAGGGCGGCGTAGTAGAACCAGATCGCCGCCAGGTGAAGTATTCCCGTGCTGAGCGCGAGGACCACAATGGATAGTCGTGGCCAGTGAAAGCCAAAGGGAGCCAGAAGCAGGCCGAAAACGCTGATCGCGCCCAGCCAGAAGACGTAGGAGACCAGGTTGCGTGTTTCCGGCTTTTTGAGCAGTACCTTGTCCCAGACCAGCGAAATTCCGATCAGTCCATTGGCAATGATGGCGATAAAGACTCCGTTGCGAACGAATCCCAGCGCGGCGGGCAGAGACATGGCCATCAGCGTGTCGTGCGCGAGGGAATTCATGCCGGGCGTCAATCAGAATACGTCACGCGGACTGCCGCAGCGGCGTGGAAGTGTCGCTGGGGAAGAGCACGGGTTGAAGAAGGACGCGGCGCGCCTGTTCGCAATTCAGGGGCTGGTCGGCGGAGAAGAGTTCCGCCCGGCCGGAGGGAGAAACCCGAATGGAGAAGAAGCCTCCCTCGGGAGCAGGTACGTCATCTTGGGTGGCCTGGAACTCGTAGCGCAAATGACGGTCGGGGAGTTCGGCCTGGATGCGGACTTGGAGTCCGGTGGTGGGCTCGGAAATCGCCACCAACTGCCGGTCGGGGGCTTCAAAGATGGCGGCGCCGCCCCAGCGGTTGTATTCGTTAACGTCGGCCTGCAGGCCATCGTGCAGTTCCTGCCACAAATTCGCCACCGCCTGCTGCTGGGCGACACCGGTATTTTCGACCGAGCCCGCCGGACGGCGACGCGAATATTCTTGTGTTATCCAGCCCATGGACGGCATGGGATGAGTTGCTCGCGGCGTGCGCTGAGTTGCCACCCCGGATGGGGTGCCCTATAGCGGGCGGGAATTTTTCCTGTTCCGGTGCGCGCTTTCGGCAATCTAATAACAATGGCGGTCCAGTCGGCCGTGCAGGCCGGAAGCTGTTTTTGGCCGCTGGACGGGCCTCCGGGACGGGGGTATAGTCGGCCTGACAACTGCCCTGAACGTGTCCTGCAGCCAAACCAAAGCCGGGGTTGAGGGGCAGAAGAGGCCTGCGGACAACTACCGCTAGGCAGTCCAGCCTCTAAACGGGTGAGGACCAGCTTAAAACCGGCCACCGCATATAGCCTGGGCGCAGGCCAGAGGGCTTGCTCTCAGCAGGGGTAAATTTATGATTCGCCGTACAATTTCGCTGGCTACGGCTGTGCTTTTCGCGTGCAGCGCGTTTTCCTCCGCGGCTACCAAATACACCGAGGTCAAGACCTACCACGACGGCAGTATCAAGGACATTTCCGCCATCGGCAATCGCAACGTGGGCTGCGGGGAGGGAGTGGGCAATTGGTACAGCATTGAAAAACAGGTGCAAATGGGCAAGCAGTTCGCGGCCCAAGTGGAGTCGAGCGTCAAGCTGATAAACGACCCGATGGTGACCGAATACGTGAACCGCATCGGGCAGAATCTGGTGCGCAATTCCGACGCCAAGGTCCCCTTCACCATCAAGGTAATTGACTCCGACGAGGTAAACGCGTTCGCCCTGCCCGGCGGGTTCTTCTACGTGAATTCAGGCTTGATTCTGGCGGCGGACAATGAGTCTGAGATGGCGGGGGTGATGGCGCACGAGATCGCGCACGTGGCCGCCTGCCACGCCGCCCGGGAACAGACCCGCGGGCAGCTGGCGAACCTGGCCACCATCCCCCTGATCTTCGTGGGCGGCGGCCTGGGGTATGGAGTGTACAACGCGGCCAGCGTGGCCCTGCCCATGACCTTCCTGCGTTTTTCCCGCGGGTTTGAGGCGGAAGCCGACTATCTTGGACTGCAGTACATGTACAAGACCGGCTACGACCCGCAGTCGTTCATTGCCTTCTTCGAAAAGTTGAAGGCGCAGGAGAAGAAGAAACCTGGCTTCCTTTCCAAGGCCTTCAGCACGCACCCGCAGACGCCGGACCGGATCAAGATGTCGCAAGAGGAGATCGGGCACTTGCTGCCTCCCAGGCAGGAATACGTCGAGGACACCTCCGAATTCGAGGACGTGAAGGCGCGGCTGGCGGCGATTGAGAATCGCCACAAAGTTCAGAACCCGAAAGACAACCGTCCGACTCTGCGCCGCACCACCGGACCCGATGACCAGAAGAAGGACGATGGCCGGCCCACGCTGAAGAAGCGCGGGGACAGCTAGCGGCTTCCAGGTGATGATTACGGGCGCAGGGGCATGGCTCCTGCGCCCTTTTTGTTTGCGCGGCCGAGTTTCCCGGTTTTCATTTCCGAGAAGTCATGGCCGTCAGGAATGGCTAATTATCGCTTCGGCCAGCACCCAAGCGATATAAACCAGCACCACCGTTTCAGCCAGGTCGAAGGCCTGCACGCCGGCGAGAATACGGGTGCGGCCGGCTTGGCCGCCGGCGTTGACCAGCCACCCAGGGCGCGCTTCTGCCAGTGCCCAGCCGGCCACGTGCAGCACCGCCATAACCACCAGGGGCGCCAGCAGGAAGCGGCTGCGCTGCCAGGCCACGTACCCCATCAGCCCCAGGTAGTAGATGGCTTCAAAACGGAAGATGCTGAGGACGCTCAGCCAGCGCGGCGCCCGTCCACTCCAGGCGCGGCGCAACAGCTGGCCGCTGGTCAGGTGTACCGCCACCATGGCCAGCGTAAAAAGCAGCAGCAGCGCGGTAACGAGTTTCATCCCAGCCCGGCTTGACGCAGTTGTTCTTCGCTCATGCCGAAATAATGTCCCAGTTCGTGCATCACGGTTTTGCGCACCTGCCGGCGGATTTCCTCATCGTTGCGGCACACCGCTTCGATGTTTTTCTGATACAGAACAATGCGGTTGGGCGCGGTCACAATGTCCCACACGCTCTTCTGGGTGGCCGGAATGCCCTGGAAGATGCCCAGCAACAGCCGCCGCGGGCCGGCGCGCGGACCATGGCGCAGCCGGGCCTGCCCTTCGGGCTCATCCTCCACCATGATCGCCAGGTTTTCCAGCCTGTCGCGAAACATGGCAGGCAGGTCCCGCAGGGCTTCCTCCATCAATTCGACGAACCGCTCCCGCTCCATGCCTGTATGGTAACCGCAGCTGGCGGCTTAGGGGAGTGGGGCAGCAATTCCGCCAGGGTTGATGTTATCTTGCAGGCCAAGGAGACGGGGTGGCGAGGGGCGGCAACAACATCGGCGCACGCTACCGGGCCGCGTTCGTGGTGGGCAGCGGTCCCAACGGGCTGACGGCCGCCATTACTCTGGCTCAAGCCGGCCGCCGCGTCACTGTTTTTGAAGCGGAACAGAGCATTGGCGGCGGCACTCGCTCCGCCGAACTTACCCTTCCCGGCTTCACCCACGATATTTGCTCCGCCATTCATCCCCTGGGCGCCGGGTCCCCCGTTTTCGCCAGTTTCCCTCTGGAGCGCTATGGCCTGGAATGGGTGCACCCGGCGGTGCCGCTGGCCCATCCGCTCGATGATGGCAGCGCCGCTGTTCTGGCCCGCTCGGTGGAGGAAACCGCCGGCCGCCTGGGCGCGGATGCCGAAAGCTATCGCCGGCTGCTAAATCCGGCGGTCAAGCAGTGGGACGAGTTATCCAGGCTGGTCATGTCCCCGCGGCTGCCACGCCATCCCTGGCTGCTCTCGCGCCTGGGTTGGGCGGCTGTGCACCCGCTGGCCAGGTTGGCGCGCGGCCGCTTTCGCGGGGAGCCGGCGCGGGCATTGCTGGCCGGCCTGGGCGCTCATTCCATGCTGCCTCTGGAGCATGTGGGCACTTCGGCCATCGCCCTGGCGCTGGCTGTAGCCGGCCACGCCGTGGGCTGGCCCTTCCCCCGCGGCGGCGCGCAGCGCATCGCCAACGCGCTGGCCGCCTATGCACAGTCGCTGGGAGTGGAGATTCGCACCGGGACACGCGTCACCTCTCTCCGAGAACTGCCGAGGGGCGCCGAAGTGCTCTGTGATGTGACTCCACGCCAGTTGCTGAACCTGGGCGGGCAGGACCTTCCACCCGCCTTGCGGCGCCGGTTACAGCGTTATCGCTACGGCATGGCGGCCTACAAGGTGGATTGGGCATTGAGCGCGCCTATTCCCTGGAAGGCGGAGGATTGCCGGCGCGCCGGGACCGTTCATTTGGGCGGCACGCTGGAGGAGATTGCGGCAGGCGAGCGCGCCATCTGGCAGGGGCGGACGCCTGAGCGTCCCTTCGTATTGCTGGCGCAACACACGCTTTTCGATCCGACCCGCGCGCCCGCGGGCCGCCACACCGCCTGGGCCTACTGCCACCTTCCCAACGGGTCGAAAGAGGAGATGCTGCCGCGCATCGAAGCACAGATCGAGCGCTTTGCCCCCGGTTTCCGCAACCTGATCCTGGCACGCTCCGTCATGCCGCCCGCGGAACTGGAAGCGCACAACGCCAACCTGATCGGCGGCGATATCAGCGGAGGCAGCATGGAGTTCCGGCAGATGTTTCTGCGCATGGCATCGCGGCCCTCTGCCACCGCTCCCTGGCGCATTTACTTGTGCTCCTCCTCCACCTTTCCCGCGCCCGGCGTGCATGGCATGTGCGGCTACTTTGCCGCTCAGGCCTGCCTGCGTTCCCGCTGAGTTGTTTTTCGGGAGAGAGACAATTACGGCTGCTCTTCCGCAATTGCCAGCGCCCGCTGGATGGCCTCGCGCTGTCTTTCCGTCAGGGTGAGAAATTCAAAGCCGTGCCGGAATCCCTTGCGGTAGCGGACTGCCGCCCGCAACTTAGTGGTGATCACCGTAGCCGGCAGGGTGAATTCCAGAGTGGCCACTTCCCCCGGCTGCAGCTCGCCGGTCAATGTGGCGCTCATGCCGTCCTGTCCAACTTCGTTGGAGCGCCCCCATAAAGACTCCACTACTCCCTCGCGAAACACCTGCACCGCGACTTTGATGTTTATGTTGCAGCGTGGGTAGCGCCGGGCTTCGCGTCTGGCTGGGGCGTTGGGGCCGGGTACTTCATCCGTCCTCTTCACTGCTCGCCTTTCCCGGCTGCCGGGCGGGGGTCAGTTTCCGTGTAACAGGTATCCGGGTTCGAGGGGCAGCTTGCCCCCTACTCGCAGCACGTCTATTCCGCCGGTAATGGAGTACACGTCCACCAGGCCGACTCCCCCCGGCGTAGCTTCTACTCTCTTCACCACGGCATCATCGGAGTTGACCACCACGATGGCGGGGTGGTCGGTGCGGTCGTGGTTGGCGACGGTGATCATGTCATTCACTTCGTCCGCGGTCATGCCATAAACCTTTTGCAATACGATGCGCATATCCGGGGAGGCGGGCGCTCGCGTGACCAGGGTCACCGGACGGCCGTTGGACCAGCGTCCCATCTGTCCTTTGCAGATCTTTACCAGGTCGGGCAAGGTCAAGCCCTTGAGATTGTTTGTCTTATTGGAAATCAGCGCCATGTCCTTGGCGAGCGCGGCCTGGGCGCAGAGTGCGGCCAGGACGAGCATCCACAAAATGGAACGAGGGCGCATGATGCTTCGGAGATCAGCCGGATTATAGCCCTATCTTATTGCCGCGCCTCACATTCCGAAGGTCATGTCCCCTCAGGGGAACAAAAAGAGTACCGTGTTACAGGTACACACACGGAGGGCCCAGAGCTAAGCCCTGGGCCCTGACTACTCCTGCTGACTCCTGACTACTGATTTACCGCGACCTGCCGGTAGGCCAGCACAATGTCCGACTTGGTCACCATGCCCAGCAGTTGTTTTTCCTCGCGCCGTGAAACTACGGGGAAGTTAGCCAGATGGTGCTCGCGCATGCGCTCCACCACCTCATGGATAGTCTGGTCGGGATAGGCCGCCTGCACTTGCCGGGTATAGACCGCCGCCACCTTCACGAACTGCCGCTGGCTGCGGTCAATTTTGGTGATGTCCGCCATGCTGACCACGCCCGCGAGTTCCGCCTCCTTATCCAGCACCGGCAAGGCGAAAATTTCCCGCGCGAACATCAGTTCCTGCACCGAATCCAGCATGTCGTCGGGCGAAACCACGGGCACGTCGGTCATCACGTCCGCCACTTTCACCGCCGAAAGCACGTGCAGCGGCGTTGCCGCCGTGTTGCCGCTGAACAACTCGGGATAAGCGGCCATGCCATGCTCGGCCAGGTCGAGGCCGCTCAATTCCTCTTCTTCGCTCACCCGCAGCCCGGTGATCAGGTCCACCACCTTGAAAACCACTACGCCTGCTACCAGCGCATACGCCAGCGCTGTGACCGTGCCCACCGCCTGCGCCCAGATGTGAACCGTGTAGCCATGGAAGCCGTGGGGAATCATGGGAGCCCACAGGCCCGCCGCCAGTCCGCCCAGCAGGCCGGGGGTGGCGTGCACCGGACCCACGCCGCAGGGGTCGTCAATCTTCAGCCGTTTTTCAATCCAGCGCGCGGTGTAAGGAATCTGCGCTCCGGCGGCCAACCCAATGGCCAGCGCAAACAGGGGATGCACCAGGTGCGCTCCGGAACAAATGGCCACCGCGCCGGCCAGCCCGCCGTTCGGGGTGATGATGGCGTCCGGCTTGTCCTGCCGCCAGGTGGCCGCCATCGAGCCCAGAATGCCGCCCGCCATGGCGGTCAGCGTGTTAATGGCCACCAGGGGCAGATCGGCGGCGATATTGCCGTAGGAAGGCACCGAGCCCAGGTTGAATCCGAACCAGCAGAACATCAGCAGCAGCGCCCCCAGCCCCATCATGGGCACGTCGTGCGCCTGCCCCGGTGTCTTGCGCTTGCCCAGGTAATAGGCTCCGATCAGGCCCACAATGCCGCCCACCGCATGCACGCCCAGGGAACCGGCGTAGTCCTGTACTCCCAGGCGCGCCAGCGGCCCATTCCACAGGATGTAGGCGAAGATGGGGTAGATGATGCCGATGTACAGCCCGGCAAACAGCAGGTAAGCGGAAAACTTCATGCGCCCGGAGAAGCAGCCGCTGGGGATGGCGCAGGAAACCAGCACGAACATCAGGGAAACGTAAAAAGCGATGGAGTGCCCGCCGTCGCCGATAAACTGCCAGGGCAGATGCCAACCGTTGGGCAGCGCCGCCAGCGGCCAGCCATACTGCTTGATGGCAAAACCGCCCAGCAGAAATATCACGATGCCCAGGCCCAGGTGCCCCGTCATCTTCATCATGACGTTGTTAACCTCGCGCGAGCGCACCTGCCCGCCTTCCAGCAGGAAAAACCCCGCCTGCATCAGAAAGATGAGGCTGCCCATGGACAACAACCACAGCCAATAGATATTCGTCTCCACGCTTGCCTCCGTTGTTGAGCGCGTGTCGCTGGTGATAATCGGTTGCTGCGAATCTGGTGGTGCGGTATCCGGCCGCGGCGTGCCTGCGAGTCGGGCGCCGCCTGCGGTGGCTGTAGTGCGGTTTCCCCAGCAGCTACTTTCCTCGTTTCCCCCCTAAAACGGAAATTCAAAATTTTTATTGCGGGGATAAACAGAATCGTGCCTGTGCAAAGGTTTGCTTGTGCTGAGCGTTAAGGGGGGTGAGGAATTGACGATTTACGACTTTAGATTGACGATTGGACTTCGCGCGAGGCGACTCCCGGTTGGCGATACTGGCGGTGAACTCGGGGAAATCGTCAATCTCCAATCTGCAATCGTCAATTCTCTTTGGGCTCTTTCGTGTCGTTGCTGGTGAAGGGCTTATCTGCGTGCCTCTCTGTCTCCGTGGCTAAGCCGTAGAGTTTGGCGGCGTTATCGAACAGCACCATGTGGGCAAGTTGCACCGCCCGCGCGCGGCTGATTTCTCCATCCTGCATCATGCCCGTCAGCGCCAGGGCCAGCCCCTGCCGGCCCGTCGTGGCGATCATGTAGCCGATGGAATCCCAGTCGTATGCCGGCGAATTTCCCCGATAGAGGTCGGTGCCGAACATCACTTTTTCCGGATACCATTCCAGCCAGTCGCGGATTACCGCGCTCAAAGCCCGGGGCGAAAGCATCCAATCCTGCTCGGAGAAATCGGTGTAGACGTTGGGTTTGCCCAGCAGGAAGGCGGTCACCTTGGAATAGGGCCCGGAGCCGCCGTGCAGCAGCACAAACCTGGTTTGCCGCAGAGTGGGATCGTCGAGCACGGAATCCAGCAGT
>DATGGJ010000655.1:0-2953 GCA_035308585.1 Terriglobales bacterium | reverse complement strand
CGCCGCGCCACGCCGATGTCATGTTGTGCCAGGGGCCGGCCATGCGCGCCACCGCCCGCGCCTTGCGCGCCGCCTATGAGGCCATGCCCGCGCCCAAGCTGGTGTTCGCCATCGGTTCCTGCGCCTGCGGCGGCGGCATGTGGTTCGATAGCTATTCCGTTCTCGGGCCGGTGGAGAGGGTAGTGCCTGTGAATTACTACATCCTCGGCTGCCCGCCGCGCCCGGAAGCCATTATCTACGGCGTGGCCGTAGCCTTGGGCCTGCTGGAAAAGAAAGCCGCACCTGTGGAGTTCAGGCAAGCGGAGTTTCCCATTCCCCGCTACCATCCTGAAAATTTACGCGGCGAGGGCGACCTGGTCATCTACGAGAAGGCCGAAAAGGTTTAGCCCAAAATCCACCAGAGAGACACCGAAGACCGATTGATGATTGAAGATTGACAAATTATTTGGTCCGGACTCTGCACGTTCAATCGTCAATCGTAAATCTTCAAAGGTCAATTCCGCGGGTCCTCTGGGTGCGCTTTTACGGTACACTGCAGGGCTTCTCCGGAGATGCTGATGAGAACCCTTGCCTTGAACCTGGCGGCCCTGGCCGTTTT
Source organism: Terriglobales bacterium (assembly GCA_035308585.1). Taxonomy (GTDB): domain Bacteria; phylum Acidobacteriota; class Terriglobia; order Terriglobales; family Acidobacteriaceae; genus JAICWP01. The sequence goes on along the minus strand of DATGGJ010000655.1, from coordinate 2,355 downwards.
TCTAGTCACAATCGCGGTGCCGCTGCCGCGCGCCCAGCAAGATGCCAAGTCTCAGGCTAGTTCGGCCCCAGGAGAAAGTCCCATCACCGCTCTTCCCTATTCCCCCAGCCTGGACCCCAGTTCGATGGACCGCTCCGTGGACCCCTGCGCGGATCTCTACACTTACGCCTGCGGCGGCTGGATGAAGAAAAATCTCATTCCCCCCGACCAGCCTTCCTGGGCCGTTTATGGCAAGCTCTACGAAGACAATCAGCGCTTCCTGTGGGGCATTCTGCAGGACCTGTCACAGCGAACCACCGGCCGCACCCCCGACCAGCAGAAGATTGGCGATTACTTTGCCGCCTGCATGGATACCTCGGCGGTGGAAAAGCTTGGCCTGGCGCCGCTGCAGCCGCGCCTGCAACGCATTGCCGGGCTGAAGTCAAAAAGTGAAATCCCCGCTTACCTGGGCAGCGAACATCTTCTTACTCACACATATGAATACGGCCGCGGCCCCATGGGCGCCCTGTTCCGCTTTACCTCCGACCAGGACCTGGGCAATTCCGACCAGGTCATAGCCTATGCCCTGGCCGGCGGGCTCGGCCTTCCCGACCGCGATTACTACACCAAAACCGATAACAAATCGCAGGAACTTCGCAACCAATACCTGGCCCACGTGGGCAAAATGCTGCAACTGGCGGGCGAGCCTGCGGCCATGGCCAGACACGACGCTGCCACCGTCCTGCTCCTGGAAACCGAACTGGCCAAAGCTTCCCTCACCCGAGTCGAGCAACGCGACCCCTACAAGCTCTACCACAGGATGACCCGCCAGCAGCTGCAGGCGCTTACCCCAAATTTCAACTGGAGCGCCTACCTGCAGGCCGTCGGACACCCCCAACTCAGCCAGTTCAATGTCACCGAGCCGGCCTTCTACCAGGAGGTGGATCGCATCCTTGCCCAGACATCGCTAAGCGATCTGAAGACTTATTTCCGCTGGCACCTGTTGCACCAGAATGCGCCCTACCTGTCCTCCGCTTTCGTGCAGGAGGATTTCAATTTTTACTCCCGCACCCTGCGCGGGGTGCAGCAGATGCCGGCGCGCTGGAAACGCTGCGTGCGCTTCGTCAACCGCGACCTGACCGACCCTTTGGGCAAAGAATTCGTGGCCCGCACCTTCACTCCGGAAATGAAGCAGCGCACGCTGGCCATGACCCGGCGCATCGAGCAGGCCATGGAAGAAGAGATTCAGGGGCTCACTTGGATGGGGCCGCAGACCAAGCAGCAGGCCGTGCTCAAGCTGCACAGCATCGTGAACAAGATCGGGTATCCCGACAAATGGCGCGACTACAGTTCGGTAAGCGTCGCCCGCGCGGACTTCCTGGGCAACGTGCAGCACGCCACAGTCTTTGAATCCAGACGCGAACTGGACAAGATCGGCAAGCCGCCCGACCGCACCGAGTGGATGATGCCGGCGCCCACGGTGGACGCTTACTACAACCCGCAGATGAATGACATCAACTTCCCCGCCGGCGTGCTCCAGCCGCCGCTCTACGACCCCAAAATGGACGACGCGCCCAACTATGGCGACACCGGCTCCACCATCGGTCACGAATTGACCCACGGCTTCGACGATGAAGGCAGCAAGTTCGACGCCCGCGGCAACCTCCGCAACTGGTGGAGCAAGCAGGATGAGGCCGAGTTCAACCGCCGCACCAGCTGCGTGGCCGACCAGTACGCCAAATATACGGTGGTGGACAACATTAAGATCAACAGCCGGCTCACCCTGGGCGAGGACGTGGCCGACCTGGGCGGCACCATCCTGGCCTATGAGGCCTGGCAGGCGGCCACCAAGGGCCAGAAGCTCGAAGACCGCGACGGGCTCACACCCGAGCAACGCTACTTTGTCGGCTTCGCCCAGTGGGATTGCTCCAATGAACGTCCGGAAAACCTGCGCTTGCGGGCTATGACCGACGAGCATTCGCCGGCGCAATACCGCATCAACGGCGTGGTGGTGAATATGCCGCAATTCCAACAGGCGTTCCACTGCAAGGCGAACGCGCCCCTGGTGCGCAAGGACCGGTGCGTGGTGTGGTAGGTTAGAAAACAAACCCACCCCAGGCGGATAGTAACATCTAGCAACTAAAAAGCCTTGCACCACAAAGGGCACAAAGGTCACGAAGGATGGCTGAATTCCTTGGTGATCCTTCGTGTCCTTTGTGGTGATGCCCTTCAGTATCTGCAGCGATTAACGTTTCAGAATATGAACCGCGCCAGCAGATAAACCGTATTGTTGCCGCTGGCGTTGCGGCCGGCTCCGTCGTAGTTGGTGGCCAGACCGTTAAAGCTGGTATAGCCGGTGTACTGGATTCCCAGGTC
>DATGGJ010000654.1:0-12607 GCA_035308585.1 Terriglobales bacterium | reverse complement strand
AGCTTCGAACTGCGGTGCCGAACTCTTGACCTGATAAACGTCCGGATACAAGGCATCGAACGAGGGCGGCGCCTCGTCATTGTCGAACAACAGCCCGGGTTCGCCATCCGGGGGATAGTAGACCAGAGCGGCGATGGCGCGGGCCTTGCCCTGCAGGCTCATGTCGAACGCAGCCAGCAGCTGCCGCCGGGCGAAAGTAATGCCCACCAGCACCAGTCCGACCGCCAGCAGCAACTGGGCGCCGACGACGACGGCGGTGAGGCGGCCTGTGAGCGAGAGGCGTTTCATTCCCAAGAACTTTTCATCTGCTAGAGTTTTCAGTTTCCAGTTTCACCTTGACTCGGCTCTTGAAACCAGAACCTATCTTTTGGCTTCGCCCGCGCGCAGCGCGTACCCCTGTCCGCGCATGGTGTGAATCAATTTCATGGGCGCGCCGTCGTCAATCTTCCTGCGCAGTCCGGAGATGTACACCTCAATGACGTTGCTGAACTTCTCCCAGTTGTAATCGTACAGATGTTCCAGGAGTTCTGTTTTAGAGACCACGGCCCGCGGCCGGTGGGCCAGGTACTCCAGCACCCGGTATTCCATTGGGGTCAAGGTGAGGTCGCGCCCGCTGCGCCGCACTGTGCGTTCGACGGTATTCACCTCCAGGTCACCTACCACCAGCATGGGCGTGGGCTGCCCCTTGGCCCGCCGCACCAGCGCCTTGGCTCGCGCCAGGAACTCTCCCAAGTCGAAAGGTTTGGCCAGATAATCGTCGGCGCCCGCGTTCAGCAGGGTCACAATGTACTGCTTTTCGTAGCGCGCCGTCAGCACCAGCACCGGCGTTTTGTGTCCCTCCTGGCGGTAGCGCCGCAGCAACTCCAGGCCATCCAGCTTGGGCAGCATGAGGTCGAGCACTATCAGGTCGTAAGCCACGGACCCCGCCAAGTGCAGCCCGTTTACCCCGTCCAGCGCGATGTCCACCACCCAGGACGCATTCTCTTTCAGGCTGCGGGCAACGTTCTCCGCCAGCCGCCGCTCGTCCTCGATCACCAGCACTCGCATGGTGTGCCCTGTTTTCAGATTATCCGGCGCTGGGGCGTGGGCGCACAAGCCTTCAGTGTGAGCCTACCCGGGCCCAGCTTAAGGGGCGCTTAAGTCCGGAATTGAGCCCCCAATCGGTGGCAGTCACTCCGGGCGAAGTTTTCCGCCCGCCACGCTTCGGCGGTACACTTATGAGTTTGGAATCCGCGTTCTTCCGCGTTTATCGCGGTGGCGCACGCTAGGGGAATTCATGGCTACCCAGACCTCCACCCGCCCGCAGCTCTCCTATCTCACCGAGCAATTGGACCAACTCAAGCAGAAGGGCACCTACTTCCGCCTGCGGGTGCTGGAAGACGAGCAGGCGCCGGTGTGCACCTTCGACGGCAAAAAAGTCATCAACCTGGCTTCCAATAACTATCTGGGGCTGACCACCCATCCCAGGCTGAGGGAAGCGGCGCTCGAGGCCACGCGCAAGTACGGCGTAGGCTCGGGCGCGGTGCGCACCATTGCCGGCACCATGAAGATCCACATGGAACTGGAGGAAAAAATCGCCCGCTTCAAGAACGTGGAGGGCTCGGTGGTGTTCCAATCCGGCTTTGCCGCCAACGCCGGCACCGTCTCCGCCGTCCTGGGCAAGGAAGACTTTATTATCTCCGACGAACTGAACCACGCCTCCATCATTGACGGCGCGCGCCTCTCCCGCGCCACCATCAAAGTGTTTCGCCACAAGGACGTGGCCCACGCGGAGGAACTGCTGAAGGAAGTTGCCGGCCAGCCCGGCCACAAGCTGCTGATCACGGATGGGGTGTTTTCCATGGATGGCGATGTCGCGCCCCTGCCGGCGCTTTGCGACCTGGCGGAGAAATACGGCGCCATCATGATGGTGGATGACGCGCATGCCTCCGGCGTGCTGGGCCGCAATGGCCGCGGCACCATTGACCATTTCAAAGTCCACGGCCGGGTGGATATCCAGGTGGGCACGCTCTCCAAGGCCATCGGCGCGCTCGGCGGCTACGTATGCGGCTCGCGCGACCTGATTGACTTTCTCTACCATCGCGCCCGCCCCTTCCTTTTCTCCACCTCGCACCCGCCGTCTGTCGCAGCCAGTTGTATCGCTGCCTTCGAGGTGCTGGAGCAGGAGCCCGAACGCATCGAAAAACTCTGGGAAAACACCCGCTACTGGAAGAAGGAACTGGGAAATCTGGGCTACAACATCGGCGGTGTGAACACTGCCGCCAGCGAAACCCCGATTACTCCCATCATCATCGGCGACGGCAAACTGACCATGGACTTCTCTCGCGAGCTGTTCAAAGAAGGAGTGATGGGCACCGGCATTGCTTTTCCCACAGTTCCGGAGGGAAAGGCGCGAGTACGCACTATTGTGACCGCGACGCATACCCAGGAGGAACTCAACCGCGCGCTCCAGGTGTTGCAGCGCGTCGGCAAGCGCATGGGAATAGTGAATTGAATCCGCACCCCTTGAGCAGCGAAATTACTGAGGGTTAACAAGTTAAGCTCTTCACCGGAAAAAGGAGGTCGGGCGCCCTTTTCGAGACAACTCCGCCCGCGGGCTGATGCATCAACCCAGTGTCTTCCTGTACTATTTTTAAGTTTTTGCGCGCCGTGACCGCTTCACAGCCCAAACTAGAACCCGAAGAAAACGCTGGTCGGTCGCCGGCTGGAGCTTCCCTGCCGCTGGGCAACTCCGAGTCTCTGCGTCTGCTGCTGCAGGCCTCCGCTACTCTCCTGGCCCAGCCCGATTTGCCCGTCGTGCTCGATCGTATTCTTGCGCTCTCGCGGGGATTGATTGCAGCCGACGCCTACGCGGTCTGGCGCCTGGATGAGAGCGCCGGCACGTGGAGTGTGCTGGCTTCGCGCGGCCTTTCGGCGGCATATCTGGAGAACTCGTCCGTGGTTGGCTCGGGCATAACCGACTTGAGCGATGAGCCGATTGTGGCTGCCGATGTCCACCAGTTGCCCTTGCTGGAGCACCGCCGGCGCGGGTACGAAGCGGAAGGCATCCAGTCGCTGCTGGCTTTGCCCTTGCGCATCCAGGGACGCAACGTGGGCACCATCACGTTTTATTTCCGCCAGCGGCGGGAACTGCAGCCCGGTGAACTGCAGGTGGCGGAAGTGCTGGCCAACCTGGCCGCTTCCGGCATCAGCACTGCCGAACTGTACGCGGAGCAAGTCCGCCTGCGGGAGCAGGCGGAGGCGCAGCGGCGCCGGGCCGCGTTCCTGGCCCAGTCCAGCGCCGCTCTGGGCGCCTCGCTCGACTTCAATATCACCCTGCAGCGCGTAGCCGAATTGGCGGTGCCCGAGGTCGCGGACTGGTGCGCCGCCTTTGTTATCAATGACCAGGGAACAGTGGAACGCACCGCTGTCGCCCATCGCGACCCGGCCCGCATCGCCCTGGCCACCGAGTTTCACACCAAGTATCCCCCCACTCTCAGCAGCGGCAGCGCCATAGCCACGGTGATGGAAACCGGCGAGCCGCAGTTCTTTCCCGAGATTACGGAAGAAATGCTGCGCCAGAAAGTGCAGGACCCGGAGCGGCTGCGCCTGGTCCAGGCGCTTAACATGAAATCCGCGCTAGTGGTCCCCATGTCCTCGCGGGATCGCGTGCTGGGCGCTCTGCTGTTCGTGATGGCGGAATCGGGACGCGTCCTCTCCCCCGCCGACCTGGAACTCGCCGAAGCCCTGGCAGCCCGCGCCGCCGCCGCCATTGATAACAGCCGCCTGTTCCGCCAGGTGCAGCAGCAATTGGAAGAGCGCGCCCGCACCGAGGCGGCGCTGGTCAAGACCGAGCGCCTGGCTACTGCCGGGCGCCTGGCCGCCACCATTGCCCACGAGATCAACAATCCCCTGGAGGCAGTCACCAACCTCATCTACCTGGCCCGTTCGGCTCCCGGCGGAGAGGCCCGCCGCTACCTGCAGATGGTTGAGGAAGAGCTCTCCCGCATTGCCCACATCACCAAGATGACTCTGGGTTTTTACCGCGATAGCGGCGCTCCTACCCCCGTAGACATCGCTGAACTGGTGCGCGAAGTGCTCGCTCTTTATGAGGCCAAGCTGCACGCCAAGGAGATCCGCGTGCACACCGAACTTGAGTACCCGCAGCAGGTTTTCGGCTCCAAGGGCGAATTGCGCCAGGTAATTGCGAACCTGGTGGCAAACGCCATTGATGTTCTGCCCAGCGGAGGCGCGCTCAGCGTAACCGCAGCCGACTCCGCCGGCAGCGTGCAGCTCCGGGTCTCCGACAATGGCCACGGCATTCCCGCTGAAAACCTTACCCGCATCTTCGAGCCTTTCTTCACCACCAAGGCGGAACTGGGCACCGGCCTGGGGCTGTGGGTGTCGCGCCAGATTGTGGAGAAGCATGGCGGCACCATCAGCGTGGAAAGCACTCCTGCCGGCACCTGTTTCAGCATCTGCCTGCCCGCCGCCGCCCAGCTTTCCCGCGCCTCCTAGTCCCACAAAAAGCCCTCGGGTCTGGGCAAGCGGTTAAGCTTGCCTTAATCTGGTGCCCACTACATTAGCGGCTTGGAGGGGGACGTGCATCGAGCGGCAACCGTGCTTCTGGCCTGCGTTCTGATGGCGAGTGTGGCAGTAGCTCAGCAACCGGCCCCGGCGAGTTTGGCGGAAGCGCCGGCCGCGCCAACAGCCAAAGCGGGGCCGGCCAATTACAAGGCGGAGGCGACTAAGCTCTCCGCCTTACAGGGCGCGCTGCGGGCCACGAACATGTTAGGCGCGCAGGCAGCGCAAGAGCCCGCTGTCAGCGGGGCTCCTCAGCCCGCCGCTGAAGCGCAACAACCGGCGCCATCCTCCGCGGCTCCCCCCGCGAGCGTTGCGTTAATGGAACCTGGGGAGCCAGGGCAAACCGGGCCGCCGGTTACGATTACGCTGCAGGATGCGATTGCGCGCGCCAGCAGAAACTATTCCCAGTATCTGTCGGCGGTCACCGATGCCAAAGTGGCCAATGAGGACCGGGTGCAGGCGCGGGCCTCGTTGCTGCCCTCGCTCAGCTACACCCAGCAGTATCTGGGAACTCAGGGAAACGGCAAACTGGCCAGCGGACGCTACGTTACCAATGACGGCGTGCATGTTTACCGCATCTGGGGCGTTGTTCATCAGGAGTTCCCGGCGGGATTTTTTACGTTTTCTCCGTATAAGCGGGCAGCCGCGGCTTCCGCCATCGCCCAAGCCAAAGCGGAAATTGCGCGCCGCGGGCTCACAGTCACGGTCACCAACCTGTACTACGGCCTGATTGTGGCCCAGCGCGAGTACGCCACGGCGCAGCAGGTGCTGGACCAGGCGCAGCACTTCCTCAAGATCAGCCAGGATTTGCAGCGCGGCGGGGAGGTGGCGCGCAGCGACGTGATCAAGGCGCAGATTCAATATGACCAGCAGAACCAGGCTTTTCAGGAAGCGGCGCTGGCCATGAGCAAAGCCCGCCTCGATCTGGCGGTGCTGCTCTCGCCCAGTCTGGACCTGAACTTCAACCTGGTGGATGACATGGACCAGCCGCCGGCTCTGCCTCCCTTTAACGACGTTGCCGCCATGGCTGCGCATGAAAACCAGGATGTGCGCGCGGCCATGGAAGCCATGCGCGCGGCCCGGTCCGATGTGAGCATCGCTCGCGCCGCATTTTTCCCCACCCTCAGCCTGGATGGGGTTTACGGAATCGAGGCCAATGCCGTGGCCTTGCGCGCTGTTGACGCCGCCTTTCCGGAACTGGGGCCGGTGCCGACTCCCGGTTACTTCATCACCGCATCTTTGAATGTTCCCATCTGGAATTGGGGTGCGACCCTGAGCAAACTGCGGCAGGCCGAATACCGGCGGCAGCAGGCCAAAGTCGAGCTATCACAGGCGCAGCGCCAGGCGTTGAGCAGTCTGTACTCCTTTTACAATGAAGCGGCGGTATCTCGTTCGGAAGTGCAGGGACTGCGCGAGGCCGCCGACCTGGCCGCCGAGAGCTTGCGCCTGACCACGTTGCGCTACCAGGCGGGAGAGTCCACCGCGCTGGAGGTGGTGGACGCGCAGAATGTGCTGGCCGCGGCCCGCAATGCTTATGACGGCGGGCAATTGCGGTATCGCGCCGGGCTGGCCACGCTGCAGACTTTGACGGGCAAATTCTGAACATGAACAGCAATCACCAATCGAGAAAGCCGGGAAGGCGCGCCACCGCCCTGGCTCTGGCCGCGTTTCTGGCGCTGCTCTCCTTCGGGTGCTCGGGAGGCGAAAAAGAGAAGGAACCGGTGGTATCGGTGGAGTCGGCGCTGGTGCAGCGCACCCGCTTGCAGCGTACCGTGACCGCTGAAGCCATCCTTTTTCCGCTGCACCAGGCGGCGCTGGTGCCCAAAATCAGCGCCCCGGTGGACAAGTTTTACGTTAACCGCGGCAGCCATGTGCGCCAGGGGCAACTGCTGGCGCGGCTGGAAAACAAAGACCTGAGCGCGGCCGCGGAGCAGAGCAAGGGCGAATTCGAGCAGGCGCAGGCGGCCTACGAGACCACAATCGCCGCCAGCGTTCCGGAAGAAGTACAAAAGGCGCAGTTGGACGCCCAGGCGGCCAAGCAGAGTTTGGAAGCCGAGCAGAAGGTATATACCGCCCGGGAGAACCTGTACCAGCAGGGGGCGCTGCCGCGCAAGGATCTGGACGCGGCCGCGGTTTCTCTCACCCAGGCGCGCAACACTTATGAGATTGCGCAGCAGCACTTGAACTCGCTGCTGAAAACGTCCAAGGCGCAGGAACTGCGGTCGGCGCAGGGGCAGCTGGCCGCGGCCAAAGGCAAATACCAGAATGCCCAGGCTCAACTCGGCTATTCCGAGATTCGCAGCCCCATCTCCGGGGTGGTTACCGACCGTCCTCTTTATCCCGGAGAGATGGCCACCGCGGGCGCGCCGCTGCTCACGGTGATGGATTTGTCGCACGTCATTGCCAAGGCCCATATCCCGCAAACCGAAGCGGCGCTGCTCAAAGTGGGAGACGCGGCCCAGATTAAGGCTGCCGGCCTGAGCGAGCCCCTACCCGGGAAGGTGGCCGTGGTCAGCCCCGCGCTCGATCCCAACAGCACCACGGTGGAGGTTTGGGTGGACGCCCGCAACCCGAGCCGGGAGCTGAAGCCGGGCACGAGCGTAGGCATTTCCATGCTGGCGCAGACCATCCCCGACGCCCTTACCGTGCCCGCCAGCGCCGTACTGACTGAGTCCGATGGCACCACGTCAGTCATGGTGGTTAGTAACGATGGGCGCGCCCACCAGCGCGACGTGAAGACGGGAGTGCGGCAGGACAATCAAGTGCAGGTCGTCTCTGGTTTGAAGGCGGGAGAGCGGGTGGTGACGACGGGAGCCTACGGCTTGCCGGACAACACGCGGGTGCAGTTGCAGGCGACGGCCCCCGCGCAGCCGGTTAAGGAAAGCGAGAAAGAGTAAACCCATACCCCGTTGTACCTGGTGACCAGCGAGCATGAATCTCCGCTCCTACATGGAACCGAGGCCGCAGCAGCACGATCCGGAAACCTCGCGCTACTGGTTCGCCTATTTTTCCAAGCCCATCATCTTTCTCATCCTTACCCTGGCCCTGGTGGGTGTGTATGAGGCTTTCACCATACCTATCGCGGTGTTCCCGGAAACCAACTTTCCGCGTGTGGTGATCGGCATTGACAACGGGGTGATGCCGATTGACCAGATGACCGTGACCGTCACCCGGCCGGTCGAGGAAGCGGTGAACAGTGTGCTGGGGTTGCAGCTGGTGCAATCCATCACCAGCCGCGGGTCGGCGGAAATTGACCTGTACTTCAACTGGAACGTGGACATGTTTCAGACTCTGGAGCGGGTGAATTCCGCCATGGCGCGGGTGCGCTCCACGCTGCCGCCAACCGCCGAAATCCGCGTGGACCGGCTCACCTTCGCCAGCTTTCCCATCATGGGCTACAGCGTCACCTCCCGCACCGTGCCGCAGACGCAGCTCTGGGAACTGGCCACCTATAACCTGAAGCCGCGGCTGAACCGCCTGGACGGAGTTTCCAGCGTGGTGGTGCAGGGCGGGCAAGAGCCGGAGTTCCACATCATTCCCGATCCCTCCAGGTTGCTGGCCGCGCAGGTTACGGTCACCGACCTGCTCAACGCGGTGCAGCAGAGCAACCTGGTGGACTCTCCCGGCCTGCTGGAGCAGAACCACCAGCTCTACCTGGGGCTGATCAGCGGGCAGGTGCGCGACCCGGCGCAGATTTCCAACATCGTGGTGAAAAATACCCCGGCGGGAATTCCGGTACGCATTGGCGATCTGGCCCAGGTGGAGCCCAGCGTCAAACCGCAATACACCATCGTGACCGCCAACGGGCAACCGGCGGTGCTGATCAACATGTACCGCCAGCCCGACAGCAGCACGGTGAATGTGGCCGACGAGGTTCATGCCGAAATAGCGCAGATCCGCAAGGAACTGCCCAGGGGGGTTGACATTCAGCCCTTCTACGACCAGTCGGAAATTGTGGTTGCCTCCATCAAGAGCGTGCGCGACGCGATTCTTCTGGGCCTGATCCTGGCCTCCATCATCCTGGTGCTTTTCCTGCGCGACTGGGGCACGTCCATCGTAGCCGGGCTGGTGATTCCGGTCACCCTGATGGTGACCTTCATTGTCCTGAAAATCCTGGGGCAAAGCTTCAACCTCATGACCCTGGGCGGGCTGGCGGCGGCGGTTGGCCTGGTGATTGACGATGCCATCGTAGTGGTGGAGAACATTGTTCTGCACCGGGATGCGGGGCAGAGCCGTCTGGCGGCCATCCGCAGCGCGCTCAAGGAAATTACCACCCCCCTGGTGGGCTCCACCATCACCCCCATCGTGGTGTTTCTGCCGCTGATTTCCATCACCGGGGTGACGGGAACGTTTTTCCGCGCCCTGGCGGTGACCGTCTCGGTATCGCTGCTGACCTCGCTGGCCCTGGCGCTCACCTGGACTCCGAACCTGAGCCAGTACTTCATTCGCGGGCGCGGCGGTGAGGGCGAATCCGCCAACAGCGGGAGTGACGCTTTCAGCGCCGAGCGGCTGCTGGCCGCGGAAGAGGCCACCATGCAGGGGACCTTCGGCCGCATTGTCAGCTTCTACGAGCGCTGGCTGCGGCGGGCGCTGCAGCATCCGTGGTGGCTGCTGGGCTTGAGCGGGTTGCTGATCGTCATCGCCGGGGCCAGTTTTTATGGCCTGGGCACGGATCTGCTGCCGGAAATGGACGAGGGCGCCTTCGTGCTGGATTACACCATGCCGGCGGGTAGTTCGCTGCAGGAAACGAACCGCGTGGTCACCCATCTGGAGCAGATGCTGCACGCCATTCCCGAGGTTCAAGGCACATCGCGGCGCACCGGCCTGCAACTGGGGCTGGCGGCTGTGACCGAGGCGAACACCGGCGACATTTCCGTGAAGCTCAAGGACAAGCGCAGCCGCGGCATTGAAGAGATCATCGCCCAGATGCGAGCTGAAGTCGCACAGCAGGAGCCGGGCATAGATGTGGAGTTCGTTCAGACCCTGCAGGACATGATCGGCGACCTCACGGGCGCGCCCGAGCCCATCCAGATCAAGCTCTTTTCCCCTGACGCTGCCCTGCTGGCGCAATGGGCTCCCAAGGTGGCGGATGCCATCCAGAAGGTGAAGGGAGTGGTGGACGTGGCCGGCATTGAGAACACCATCAGCGGGCCGGCGGTGATATTCCAGGTGGATCCGGCGGTGGCGGCGCGCGCCGGCTTTACGCCGCAGGAGGTGGCCACCGACGCCTCAGCGGTGCTGGAAGGCGAGCCCACCCAAACGCCGGTGGTGGCCAACGACCGCGCCTATACCATCCGGGTGCGCTTTCCGGCCGCCGACCGGGCATCGCTGGATGCCATGAAGAACACGCTGTTGGTAAGCAGCACGGGCAAGACCGCCACTCTGGGCTCGCTGGCCACATTAACCGAACTGCCCGGGCAGACCGAGGTCCGGCGTGAGAACCTGCAGCGTGATGTGGCGGTTACGGCGCGCCTGGAAGGCGTTGATTTGGGCAGCGGCGTTCAGGCGGTGATGAAGGCTGTGGCCGGACTCCACCTGCCCTCCAGCATCCGCGTGGTATATGGCGGCACGTATCAGGAGCAGCAGAAGTCGTTTCGCGACCTGGCGCTGGTGCTGGCGCTGGCCATTGTGCTGGTGTTTATTGTGCTGCTGTTCGAGTTCCGCAGCTTCTCAGCCCCGCTGGCCATTTTGGCCTCCGCTCTGCTCTCCACCTCGGGCGTGGTGCTGGCGCTTCTGATCACGCGCACTACCTTCAACATATCGTCCTTCATGGGATTGATCATGGTGGTCGGCATCGTGGCCAAGAACGGCATTCTGCTGCTGGATGCCGACCAGCACTTCAGGGGAGCGGGCATGGACGTCCTGGAGTCTGTGGTGCAGGCGGGGCGGCGGCGCCTGCGCCCCATCCTCATGACCGCGCTGGCCACCGTCGCCGGCATGTTGCCCCTGGCCCTGGCTTGGGGAGCCGGCTCCCAGATGCTGCAGCCTCTGGCCATTGCCGTGATTGGCGGCATTACCATCTCCATGGTGCTCAGCCTCATCATTACCCCCGCTGTGCACTTCTACCTGAGCCGCGACTAAGGCGCTCCCGATTCATTCCCCGCATGACAGAACTACGTCCGGTGCACGATAATTGTCAGTTACAGCTTTAGCGTCTGTCGGGAGAGGAGGCGAACGACTTGGAGCAACTGGAGCAGGCGGAGACCAGCCCTGTGGCTGTGGGCATGCCGGGCGCGCCTGTGTTTTCTCTTTGGCGGACAATCGGCAACTACATTTTCTGGAATTACCAGCGGGGCAGCATTCACTATGACATCATGGTGACGTTGATCCTGCTTTTCATCTTTGTCACTCCGCTCTTCGTCAATTTCAAAGACAAACCCGTCGAACACAGCCCGCATCTGACTGCGGTTGTTGTCATTCCTCAGGCTGGGGGCGGTGTCGTGTATCAAGTGCCGGCAGCCGCTGTGTCGGGAGATAGCGATAGTGCTATCCGCAAGGAATTGCAGCGAATTATTGCGCCCATCGCCGGCCGGGCCAGCATCTCTAAATATGAAAAGACGAGTGATGCCGCGGGTGAGACCGTATACCAGGTTTGGGTAAAAAAATAAGTTGCCGCAGCCGGCCCGGGGCCGCAGCCTCGCAAATTTCAATTAAATGACGAAACGCGCTTTGACCACCGCCATAGCCTTGCTGGCCGTAGTGCTGGGGGTGGCGCTCGCGCAGAATACGCCCTCCAGCGGCTCCTCTGACGGCGAATTAAACGCCGTGCTCACCCGCATGGACCAGACGGCGGAGAAATTCAAAACCACGGAGGCCGATTTCGTCTGGGACCAATACGCCAAAGTGGTGGACGAGACCGACACGCAGAAGGGCAAACTGTACTTCCGCCGCACCAAGGACGGCGTGGAAATGGCGGCCCAGATCACCCAGCCCGCGGAGAAATACGTGCTGTTTCGCGACGGGAAAGCCCGCATGTACCAGCCCAGCATTGACCAGGAAACCGTGTACAACACGGGCAAGAACAAAGCCGATTTTGAAAGTTTTATAGTGCTCGGCTTCGGCGGGCGCGGCCACGACCTGGAGAAGTCTTTTGACGTGCGTTACCTCGGCACCGAAGAAGCGCAGGGAGTGAAGGCAGCCAAGCTGGAACTGGTTCCCAAGTCACAAAAGGTGCGCAATACGTTTTCCCAGATTCTGTTGTGGATTGACCCTGCCCGCGGCGTATCGGTGCAGCAGAAGTTTCTCGAGCCTTCCGGCGATTACCGGCTGGCGAAATATTCCAACATCCAGATCAACGCGAAAATTCCCGATAGCGCGTTCAAGCTGAAAACTACGGGTAAGACCAAAGTAATCTCGCCTTAGGGTAGTTCCCCAATGCGGTCCATAGCAGTATGTGTTGCAAAATGAGTGGCTTTCCCGCTATGGGGCGGTCGCTGGACGTATTCACAAAATTAATTTGAGCCGGAGCACACCCGGGCTATACTCTAAAAATTGCCTGGCGCATCCAATGTAACTGGAAGCCGCAGGGCACCATTCTTATCATGGCTAAAGTATTTACCATTCCCGTACAGCCCACCCCAGTCAACCGCAAGCGAGCGCGCCGGCCCGACCCGCGCTATGTGGAAGGCCAGCGCGTCCTGGTGCAGGCCATGAAGTATCTGGCCCAGGCGGACCCGCAAGGCAATCGGCCCGCCATTGAACTGCTGTCCGAACACTTTCGCACCCGCTTCCGCATGAGCGATTCGCCGCTGCAATAAAGCCGAGTCGGTAGTCGGGAGTCAGCCATACCACACCTCACCACCACCAACCGCCTCTGCTCCAATTAAGGCGGTGGCCTTCCTTCTGTTTCGGCTCGCGGGCGAGGGCGCCCGCGCTACACACGCTGCTGCAACAAAAAAAATCGGGGGCGGAAGACCCGCCCCCTTAGCCGTCCTGCGCGCGCTGCGCAGCGGAGAGTTTAGAAGGTGAACCGCAGGGCAAACTCCATCAGCCGCGGCTTGTTGAGGGTGTTGGTGAAGGTGCCGAACACGGCCGCCGTCGCCAG
>DATGGJ010000653.1:0-2260 GCA_035308585.1 Terriglobales bacterium | reverse complement strand
CCTCACCGCGCGGGCCCAGCGCGCTCAAGCTGTCAGCGGACATTGCCGGTGAAGTTCCCCGCGGCTCCCGTGAACTCTCCGCCAGAGCAAACGGAAAGATGGGCATCGCCGCCATTGCCTGCTCCACAGCCTGGCGGCTTTGCCGCTGGTCGCCGGCCAGGCGCAAGGCAACAGCAAGCGCCGTGCGCGTCAGCTGGTTGTCCGGGTTGTAGCGCAGAGCGTCCCCCAGCAGGCGTTCGGCATCCACATAGCGCTTTTCCTGGATGGCAATTTCGCCCAATTGCTGCAGCGCTGGCGGTCGCGCGCCGCCGAAATGAACGACCTTCCAGAATGCATCCTGGGCGCGGCTCATCTGCCCGCCTGCGCGATAGACGATTCCAGCAAGATAGTTAATTCCAGGGTCGGTGCTGTCCTGCGCGAGCGCCTGGGAAAGGCGCTTTTCGGCTGCGGCGAAATCGGCTGCCCTGTAATCCCGTTCCGCCAGCTTCAGCAGCGCCGGCGAATATCCGGAATCCTTCTCCACGGCTTGCTCGTACAAACTCTCCGCCTTCTGCGGCCGGCCTTCCTGCTCTTCGCGCACTCCGAACCGGAACACTTCATCTGCGGGGGCGTTCGCGTCCAGTTGCTTTTGCTCGTGCTCTCCAGCGGTGGAGACAAAAGCCGGGTTCCCATCCACCGGTTCGGCGGCCGACCAATGCAGCAAGACCTCGCCCGCCTTGGACATCACCTCCACCGCAAGCTGCTTCCGGGCTGCGTCCAGCTGCTCCACAGGCACGGTGAACTTCTCCGTACTTCCAGCCTGAAGTTCGGGAAGCGAGAATTCGCGCAGCAGCTTCGCCCCGAGGCTGACGCGCACCTTCACGCCGGGCAGCCTGACTGCCGGCTCCAGCGCAACCTCGGCATGGCTGATTTTTCCGCCGGCGAAGGTCACATTCAGCGCCAGCTCCCGCGTGGCCTTCACGAACCCACCGTCCAGCTTTTTCACCGGGTACCAATACTCGGTCCACGATTCCACCCGTCCAGCCGGCAGGAACTGCTGGCTCAACTGTGTCTGGTATCGCCCGCTCTGAATTTCGTTGTAGGGGCCGTCATGGTCGGTCAGGAGGTCAGTCCAGATCAGCCCGTCGCCCGCCGTGCCCCAGCTCCAGATTTTCTTCCCCGGGTCCTGGCGGAAATCGGCGACGTGCACCACGCCGTAATTGAGATCGTGGTAATAAGCGCCAAAAAAATTGCGCCGCACCTGCAGGCCAAATAAGGAAGTAGGCTGGGGAAAGTTCCTGTACCAGCTGTAGTCCACACCTTTCCACACGGGATAGGTCCAGATCTGCGTGTGCGAGTGCGGATTCACTTCCCTCATGGGATAAATGAACTGCATGTCGTGGGTTGCCGGAACCGCCGCATTCGCCCAAAACCAGTACAGTTGCGGCAGGGCGGTGCTGTTGAACAGCACTACCTTCTGCTCCAGTCGGGCCTGCCCCGGCCGCAGTGTGAGCCATATCTCCCAGTGCATTCCCGTGACCCGGTCAATGCCGCCCACCACCGCGGTCGCGCTGCCGTCGCCTCCGGCTAGCGTTCGCGCATCCACCGGCGACACCGTCACCGTGGTGTGCCCATTGGGAAAATTGAACTCGATTCCCCCGGAAATCCACGCTCCCCGCAGCGCCACCAACCCGTACTTCACAACCTGGTTGCGATAGAAAACTTCGCGCTTGGCCTGCTTGTCGTAAAGCGAATAAAGGCGTCCATCCAGATCCGGCAGGATGATGGCCTTCAGGTACTCGTTCTCCAGGAAAATAGCGCGGTATGGCTTGACCTCGCGTCGGTTGCTGAGGTCGTCCAGCATGGTGTAGGGATAGACGTTGTGCGAATCAACCAGCGGAAATGGCGGGTACGGATCTTCCGGGCCGAGTTCATACGTCGGCAAATCAAGGGTGCCCTGCCACACCCGCGCCGGAGCCGTTGCTGCCGCCGCGCTCGCGGCTAGAGCCGCCACTAAGGCCACAAATATTAGAAACCGCATCACGCGCTCCTTGAGCTTTGCACCATTAATTTGAAACCATGATTCATTTTGCCGCCGGCGACAGGCGCGCGAACTTCTGCAAGGTCAGCATCTGCCGGCCTTCTTCCATAACGTAGAATTTATCCGCGGCCACATGTTGAAAGCATTGCCGTAGCCCGCTCGGCCACGATACCTCCACCTCATCCACCACCGTTGCCTTGCCCAGGCCGAAATGCGCCCGCAGATCGCTCTGCGAAAGAT
>DATGGJ010000652.1:0-13276 GCA_035308585.1 Terriglobales bacterium | reverse complement strand
TGGAAATGACGTAGCCGCCACTGGCCCACTTGCCCAAATCTATCAGACGGCAACGCTCGCTGCAGAAAGGGAACTCGGGATCATTGCGCAGCACCAGCTTTTTGCAGGTGGGGCAGCGCAGGCTGAGCATTCGCTTACGGGACATGGGGGAGATCGAGTAATTTTGTAATCGGGTAATTGTGTAATTTCTAACTGAGTAATTTGCAACTTGAAATTTCCGCGCGGGCCACCGCTTCACCCGCGCTGGATCGGGAGCCAGTCACTTACACAATTTCTTAATTACACAATTACTCAATTACACAATCTTCGCGACCAGGTCATAGTCCTGCGCCTGGGTGATCTGGCAGCGGTAGAACTCGCCGGGGCGGACCTGCTCGCGCTCGCTTATGTCGTTGATGAGCACCTTGCCGTCAATTTCAGGCGCGTGCATTGCAGTACGCCCTTCCAGCAGCAGGTCGGTTTCTGAGGATGGCCCTTCGAGCAGCAGGTCGAACTCACGGCCCACCAGCGCCTTCTTTTTATGCTTGCTGATCTGCCGCTGGATAGCCATTAGATGCTTACGCCGGCGCTCAATTTCTGTGGCGGAGAGCTTACCGTCCAAATGGAAGGCGGCGGAACCTTCCTCATCGGAGTAGCCAAAGGCGCCCATCCAGTCGAATTCGGCCTGGCGCACAAAGTCGCATAGCTCCTCAAAATCGCGCTCGCTTTCCCCGGGAAATCCGACGATGAAGGTAGTGCGCAGGGTAAGCCCGGGAATTATGCGGCGCATCTTCTCGATGGAGCGCAGGAACACCCCGGCGCCGCCGCCGCGCTTCATGCGTTTAAGCACCGCGGCCGAAGCGTGCTGCAAGGGCACGTCCATGTAGGAACAGATTTTCTCGCTGGCGGCGATGGTTTCCAGCAGGCGGCCGGTAATTTTGTTGGGATAGGCATAGAGGAAGCGCACCCAGCGCAGGTCTTCAATTTGCGCCAGCCGCTCTAACAGAGTCGCCAGACCATCCCTCAGGCCAAGGTCTTCGCCGTAGCAGGTGGTGTCCTGACCAATGAGGGTGATTTCGCGCACCCCGCCGCGGGCCAGGCGTTCGGCCTCGGCAATCACCGACTCGAAACGGCGGGAGCGGAACTTGCCGCGCAGCTGGGGAATAATGCAGAAGCCGCAGGGATGGTCGCAGCCTTCGGCAACCTTGATGTAGGCGGTGTAGCCGGGAGTAGCCAGCAGTCGAGGTGTGTTCTCGTCGTAAAGGTAGTTGGGCAGGTCGGCGATGGCGCCGTCCCACTCCGCGCGGGAAAAGCGTCCTTGTGCCTCGCGGGCCCGGCCCTCGGGACGGTCGTTCAGAATAGTAAACGGGGAATGGCCGTTGCCCGGAGCCGTCGGCCGAGGCGCGATGCCGGCTGCGGCTAGAATCTGCTCCAGTTCGCCGGTACCAACCACGGCGTCCACCTGGGGAATATTCCTGCGAATCTCGTCGCGATAACGCTCGACCAGGCATCCGGCCACGACCAGGCGGCGGGCGCGGCCGCTCTTCTTGTGCTCGGCCATTTCCAGAATGGTGTCAACCGATTCCTGCTGGGCGCTGCCGATGAATGAGCAGGTGTTTACCACGATCACATCGGCATCTTCCGCGCGCGCTGTGAGTTCCGCCCCGGCGTGCCGCAGCACGCCCATCATGACCTCGCTGTCCACCAGGTTCTTGGGGCAGCCCAGGCTCACGAAGCCTACCTTGGTGGGCCCGCGCGAGCTGGATTGTTCGGGTGCTGGGGCTAGAATCGGTTCTTTCAACGGCATGGAATCTACTTATTCTAGCAGTTTTCCCCATCTTGAAACCCTGACCAGATCGGGACATCGCTGCTGCTCGTAAGGGCAGCAACTGACTCCAGTTCACCCGGTCGTGTTCCACAATGCAAGACACAGGAGCAGCCTGGCGTGATCTCTGTAGCCGCACCGCCGTATGGCGCGCGCGAACCCAGCAAGCTGGTGGTAGCTTGCCTGGACGGACGCCGGCTGAAGGGATACGTCTTCAACTTCTCACCCTTGCGCGAGCATTTTCGCCTGTTCCCGGATGCCAACTCACCTCCCGAAGCCGGCAGCGACGTTGAGCTTGCCGAGCTCAAGGCCCTGTTTTTCGTGAAGGATTTCGCGGGAAATCCCCATTACAAGGAACGATACGATCCCAATGGCGGCCGGGGACGCAGGCTGGAAGTCACCTTCAAGGATGGAGAAAAGATCGTTGGCACCACCGAGGCGTGGAGCCCGCAGAAACTCGGTTTCTTCCTCTTCCCGGCGGATGCCCTGACCAACAACCTGCGCATATTCATCATTAATCGCAACGTGGCTCACGTGCGGCTGCTATGAGCTTCCGTCCGCAACCCAGTGCTGCTGGAACTGATCTCCTGGTATAGCCCGGGCAGGCGTTCGGCGTCCTCGGCCGACTGGGCGAAGCGGGCTCGCTCGTAATGCCTGGTAAACAGAGCCACAGAGTTGCGCAAACTTTCCTCTCCAATGCTGGTGACAAACTCCTGGGGGGTTTGCGCGGGCAATTTAGGCCAGCCGCGGCGCGCGATAACCCGGGTCATGCGTGCGTACCAGATGCTGGCAGCCATCTGCGGCGCCTGTGCCGGATGGGCGGCCGCGCGGTGGGTTCGCCATGCCCGCGCCCAGCGGCGAATATTAAGAAGCAGGAGCAGAAATGCGACCCCGCCGGCCAAGCCCAGCATCCAGAGGAACGGAGCGTGCAGCACCGAGCGTTGAGCGCTTCGGGCGTGAGCCAGCATGGAAGCATACTGGGCGCGCAGCCAGGCGCGCTGCCGTTGCCATAAGCTTTGCGAGTGCTGTGCGGCGCTTTGTTCGAGCGTGCGCTGGTGGGCGTTGTCGTAGTTGACCACCCACTCACGCCAGAATTCAGAGGCCGCATCCAGATAGAGTTGCAGCCGGTTCCAGCGCCCGCGCGTAATCCCCAGCCCGGCGGGCGTGGGGTCGAAGGTAATCCAGCCCTCTCCCGGGATGTAGGCCTCCACCCAGGAGTGGGCGTCACGGGCCCGGATCAGGTAGCTGCCCGTAAGATCGTTAAACTCTCCGCCGCGGAAACCGTTAACGATGCGCGCGGCAATCCCCTGGGTGCGCAGCATGATGGCCATAGCGGAAGCGAAATATTCGCAGTGCCCCTGCTTGCGGACGAAAAGGAAATTGGCCAGCGGGTCGCGCGGCATGGTCCGCGGCAATTGCAGGGTATAGCCATATCGGGTCATCAGATATTGCTGAATGGCGGCGGCCTTGTCGTAGGAGGTGACGGCGTTGGCGGTGAGCTGGGCGGCCAATTGCGGAATGCGTGGGTCGAGCGGCGGCAGTTGCAGATAGCGCAAAGAAACGGATGAAGGCGCAGTGCCGGAAGCGGCACGGAGCAGAGCGGGTGAGGGCTGGGCCAGATCCGATGCCGCTTCATAGCTGGTAATGGCCCGCTCGCGGTCCACGTCGTAGATGGCGCCGGCGGCGTCCTGGGCGATCTGACGATAGGGGCCGGAGAGGGAAAGCGCGCGTCCGGCGACGAAGAACACGTTGGTGCCGATGGGCTCCATCAGGACGTGATAGCGGATGGTGTGCATGGGCAGCCGGGAGCGCGCCGGTGCTTGCTCGCCGCGGTTAACCGAGAAGTGGCCCTCAGAGGAGCGGGGGACAATGATTTCGGGCAGGGGATTGCTCCAATTGCGGCCGTCGAACAAGCTAAGGGTGAGCCCTCGCCATTTAAGGTCGTAGGCGCCGGCGGTATCGCCCTCAATTTGCACGTGCATGACCACCGAGTTGGACTGCTGGATTTCGCCAATCTGTCCCAGGCGAACACTATCGCCAAAGCCGGTGGCAAGCTGGCCGCCGGGAGCATAGGCCCCCAGGTAGCCGGTGGAAACCCGGGGCATAAAAAAGAAAATAACCGTGCCGCCCAGAAGAATGAGAATCAGAAAAATAGGTCCGGCAGCCGCCAACCACCAGCCCAGACTGCGGGCCGCCTCCCCGCTCTCACGGGCGCACACCGCCGCGGTGCTGGAAGAGCGCCGCATCTCCATGAGGATGAAGGTGGTGACCGCCACCAGCAAAAAAAGCGCAAAGCTGGCGAAAAAGATGCTGTCCACCGTCAGCACCGCCGCCGCCAGCACCATCAGGAAGGAGAGCACCGCCAGGTAAAGATGGTCGCGCTCCCGGCGCACGGAGAACAGCTTTACCACCATGGCGAACAGCACCAGGTGGACAGTGGAGGTCACGAAATTACGAGCCAGGAGAAAGAAATCAGCGGCGTAGAACAGCACATAAATCAGGGTGAGCAGAGAGGCCGTGCGTTCTGAGATGTGGAACGTTTGTTGCTTGGCAACAAGATAACCACGGAAGATCAGGGCCAGCCCCGCCAGCAAAATCGAGGGAGCGTCCAGCCTGCCGGTGGAGGCAAGAGTGGCGAAACCGGCCACCAGCAACAGGTAGAGCGAAATGGCAAAATAGCGCTCTAGGGCGCGGCTGGTGCCGGATGGAGGCGAAACTGCGGCTGCCTGCAGCATGGGTGCGCACAGCTATTGTTGGACAGTGATGGCGGGAAGGGAAGAAAGAAATGAAATTGTCCCACCCCGTGATACGGCCAAAGCAACAATACCGCTGAGGGCAGAGGGAGCTTCGGGGCATTTGCAGACAAGCAGAGAACACGCAGGGTATGCTGGAAACAGATGAAGCGCGGGCTCCCGTTTCTCCTTCTCCTGATGCTGGCGGCTTGTGCGCGGCGGCCGTCCACCTCGGTTCCGCCGGCCAGTTTGCCCGCCGCAAAGTTGCAGTGTCCCGCCGGCCAGGAAGACATGCTGCGCTGGTTCACCCCCGGCGATGTCTCCTGGCACGCCGAAGGCAATCACAACCCGCTGTACACCGCCGTGCTGCCCGACCGCTTTTACTGGACCAAAAGCGCCAAGGGATGGCCCTGGGACATTCAGCTTTACGACGCGCGCTACATCTATCTGTGGATCACCGAAAACGGCTGGAGCAGTCCCTCCAGCTTCAAGCAATTTGAGAACAAGAACGAGCCCCTGGCGCCGCGCTGCCTGGCCCTGACCGGCGGCAAGGACGCGACCATTACCGTACCCGATACCCGCTACAAGGTCTTCACCAGTTGCTCGCGCTACACGGTGAAAAATTTGCGCACGGGCGTGAACGAGGTCTGGGGCCCATACCCCATGAAGTGGGTGGCGCTGGGACGCAGCGCTCCCACTGTGGTGGCGAGCTATCGCTATAACTGCGACGACCACTATGGTTCATGCCGCGACAAGGAACTCTACTACCTGGTAAAGGATTACGGGTTGCTGCAATGGCAGCACTATGAGCTCGCGGCCGCTCCCAATGATTACAAGCTGGCTCAGTCCTCTACCTTCGACCGCCTGCGCCCGGGACAGGTGGAGCCCTATTTCCCCTGCGGCGACGGCAGGTGATGTCCGTTTACGGCCGCCATCCTCAAAGCTCGAAAATGCGGAACGGAACGGGCGGGTTCTGCAACTGCAGCAGGGGCAGGGCGACGTTGTAAACGGGAATGCCGGCGGTGGTTTTGCCGTCCATGCAGCCGTGGTGGGCATGGCCATGAAGGATGAGGTTAGCGCCGTGCCGGTCGGCGACTTCGGCCAGGCGCGAGGTGCCCAGGTAGGGATAAATTTCGGCGGCTTCGCCCTGCACGGTGGAACCGACGGGCGCGTAATGAACCACGACAATGCGCTTTTCGGTGCGCAACTGCGCCATGGCGCGTTCCAGCTTGAGGGCCTCGTCAATCGCGGCCTGCACGAAGGCCTTGATGGGCGCTTCGCCAAAGGCGGTAAGCACGCCGCGGCCGAAGCCGCCGGCAAAGCCCTTGGTGCCGGCAAAACCCACGCCGTCGCGCTCGTAGGCGGTCCCATCCAGCACCTTGATGCCCTCAGCGGTCATCATCTGCATGAGTTCATTTTCCTGGCCGCTTTCGTAGTCGTGATTGCCGAGCACGGCCACGATAGGCAGGCGAATGCGCACCAGCGCGTTGAGCAGCGACTCCATTTCCTGCGGCTTGCCGTAGTTGGTCAAGTCTCCGGCCAGCACCAGCAGGTCCGCCTGGTCGCGGGCGCGCGACATCTGCTCGCGTATACGGTCGTAGTTCTGAGGGGTGAAGTGCAGGTCCGCGGTGGCGGCGATTCTCATAGGGCGTAAGTTTTACGAGGCCTTGCGCTCCTTCGGGGATACGAACGGGCAGGCGACGTTGGCGGGGGACGCCAGTTTAGGCTGGCGCTGCGCCCGGAAAGCTTCCACCAGGTTGTCCAACCCCCATTCGTGAACGTCAATGGCGAACATGTTCTCATCCACCAGGCTGCCGCGAAACTCGGCGTCTTTCGCGGGATCGGCAAGCTCGTGCTCAAAGCGCTGCAGCAGTCCCTCCCAGACATGCGACGGGACGTAGGAACTCCGCCCCGGATAAACGTAATGAAAAAGGACCAGCGCCCACAGCAGCATTTCCCAATGCGGTCCCGCCAGTTGCAGCATCCGCTGCCAGTCCAGGCAGCCGCGGGTGCCGTAGATGACATGGGCGATATCAGCGCCGTCGAAACGTTCGCGGCGGGTGACGAACAGCTTGGACGCGATCAGTTCTTCCGGGGCCAGCACCCGAACCGGCACGCCCACGATTTCTGTCAGCAGGCCGCGCTCAATCCAGCTGTCCTCGACCACAATGACGGCATTACTCATGCCGCAAATCAGGTCCACGTAAAAGTCGCCACGATGGGCCTTGGCCAGCCATACCGGGTCCACCACGCTGCATTCGAAGCCGTCGTTGATCAGGCATTCCAGGGCGTGAGGCACATTCTGTGCGGCCAAAAAAACATCCAAATCCTTGGTGTCGCGCCAGATGCCGGTGTGCTTCTGCAGGGCGAAAGCGCCGGAAACGACGTAGGGCACGTCACCCTGGTTTAGCACCTGCAGCACCTCGCGGAACAGGCGCTCCTGCTCCGGGGGGAAGGGGGGCGGCGTAGAGGAGCTTACCGGCAGCGCTTTTTCATCGGCCTTCGGCACAGGTGCTTGGATGTTGGTTGCTGCCCGGCAGTTGTGATATGGCATCGAAAAGAGGTAGTTGGTAGCGGGTAGTTCCCAGGTGTAGATTGCGGAGGCTGGGCAGGTCCCGGCTACAAATACCCGTTAATGGTGAGTGCAAGCGTGAGCCGAGCAACCACAACGGTGGAGATACAAGGCAGGCAACTGCAGCTTTCCAATCTGGATAAGGTGCTCTACCCGGAAGCGGGATTCGCCAAAGGGCAGGTGATTGACTACTACGTGCGCATTGCGCCCGCACTGCTGCCCCACCTGCATGACCGGCCGTTGACCATGAAACGCTATCCCAACGGGGTCAGTGGCCAGTTTTTTTACGAAAAGAACTGCCCATCGCACCGGCCGGATTGGGTGCAGACCGCTTCCGTGTGGAGCGAAGGCAACAACCGATACATGGATTACTGCCTGGTGCAGGACTTGCCGACACTGGTGTGGGCGGCCAACCTGGCCGATATCGAGCTGCACGCATCGTTATCCCTGGGACGGGAGATTCTGCAACCCACCATGCTGGTGTTCGACCTGGACCCGGGGCCGCCGGCCAACATTGTTCAGTGTTGCCAGGTGGGTCTGTGGGTGCGGGAAATCTTCCAGCATTTCGGGCTGAAGTGCTTTGCCAAGACTTCGGGCTCCAAGGGCCTGCAGGTGTACGTGCCGCTGAACACGCCCACCAGCTACGACCACACCAAGCCGGTGGCGCACGCCATTGCCCGGCACCTGGAGCGGGAGCATCCCCAGCTGGTCGTTTCCGATATGAAAAAAAGCCTGCGGACCAACAAAGTATTGGTGGACTGGAGCCAGAACGACGACCACAAGACCACCATCTGCGTCTATTCGCTGCGGGCCAAGGAGCGGCCGACGGTTTCCACCCCGCTGGAGTGGGCCGAGGTGGAGCGCTGCCTGGAAAAACGAGATCCCAAGCTGCTGGTGTTTGAGAGCGGCGATGTGCTGAAGCGGGTGGAAGAGAAAGGCGATCTGTTCGAGCCGGTGCTGGAGCTCCGCCAGAAGCTGCCTGCGCTGGGAGCGGTGGAGGGAGGGGAAGAGCGTGCGGCTCCTTCGGCGGCGGTGAAGAAGCCCCGTGCCGCTTCCCGTTCGCGTGTCCCTCGCAAACGCGCGCAACGCTAAGGGCGTGTTGGACCGGCAGAAAGGAAGGGCGCACGATGGGTCTTTATGGAAAATACCTTCTGCCCCGCATCATTGATATGGCCATGAAGAATAAGGAAACGGCCCGCCTGCGAGCCGCCTTGATTCCGCAGGCCCGCGGCACCGTGCTGGAGGTAGGTATCGGCTCCGGCCTGAATTTGCCCTTCTACTCGCCGGATGTTCAACACGTCGTGGGCGTGGATCCTTCGCTGGAACTGCAGAAAATGGCGTCGAAGAGGGTGGCCGCCGGTCCGATCAAGGTGGAATTCCTCGCGCAATCCGCGGAAGAGCCGCTGCCCCTTGACGATGCCAGCATGGACACGGTCGTCATGGCCTGGACATTGTGTTCCATTTCCAACGCGGCCAAGGCCCTACGGCAGTTGAGGCGGGTTCTGAAAACGGACGGGCGCCTTATTTTTGTGGAGCACGGCCGTGCCCCGGATAGCAAAGTGGCTGCCTGGCAGGACCGCCTCACGCCGGTGTGGAAGCATGCCACGGGCGGCTGCCATTTGAATCGCAAGGTTGATCAGCTCATTGCCGAAGCGGGATTCCGCTTCCTCGAGTTGACCACCTCCTATCTTCCCGGCCCACGGCCCATGACCTATACCTATCAGGGAATGGCGCAGCCGGCCTGCTCTGAAGCGGCCACCGGTTTATCAGGTTAGCCGCCAGGGCAAATTCCCACAACGGCCCATTGCCGCCGGCTCGCGAAGACGGGCAGCGGATCACAACCCTGAAAGCAGATTGAGGGGAGCGGCCATGTACGGACTGATAGTTAAATTGACGGTGGTACCCGGCAAACGGGACGAACTGGTCGCCATCCTCAGCGAGAGTGCAGCCGGTATGCCGGGGTGCCTGAGTTACGTGGTGGCCAAAGATGCTGCGGATGCAAACCTGCTCTGGGTCACCGAGGTGTGGGGCAGCCAGGCCAGCCATGATGCCTCACTCTCATTGCCGGCGGTGAAGAAGGCCATACCGCAGGCCCAGTCAATCGTCACCAACTTCGAAAAGATTGCAGTTACGAACCCGGTGTGGGGAGTGGGACTGTCGGCCTAGACCCTGTGATTCCCAGCGCGCCATCACTCAAAGCAAACCCTACACCGTGGATGCGGCGACGGTCGCGCGGATAGCCCACTCCTCCAGGGGATGCAGGCGGTGGCAGTCCAGGCACATAGTCACGGGAAAACGCGCACTGCAGTGGGGACAGACGGCTTGAGTCTGGAAAGTATCAAAGGGCTGGCCGCAGGCCGTACATTTCCAGAAATTTCCGATCGGCGGGGACGTTTTGCAGGTCGGGCAAGCAAATTCCGCGTGGCGCGGGAGCTTAGCCAACCGCGAGAGCGCCTGCGCCTGCCGCAGCCCGGCCCAGCAGTTCATCAGAATGAACACCGACAAAATCGCGAACCAAAGCGAGTGAATCCAGGCAGCGAGAAAGAGGAGTCCAAGTACGCCCACGAAGCCGACGATGGTGGCCGCCATCAGGCTTCGGGCCCGCCCCAGTGGGAACCAGAGCAAGGAGCGCAGAATCTGGCCGCCATCCAGGGGATAGATGGGGAGCAGGTTGAAGACCAACAGGCCAAAGTTGATGTACCAGAGTGCGCGGAGCAGCGCGTGGACGTTGGGCATGGCCGCCCACAGTCCCGCGGATCGCCCGGCCACGCCCACGATGTGCACTACTACCAGCAGAACTACGTTGACCAGGGGGCCGGCCGCGATGCTCCACAGGGTGGCGCCGGGGCGCGGCGGCGGGTCCACGTAGGCCACCCCGCCCAACGGCCAGAGCACAATGTGATCCGCGGTTCCCCCCACCTGGCGGCAGGCCAGGGCATGGCCGTATTCGTGGAGCAGGACGATGGCAAAGAGCGCCAGGTACTCGATCGCATTCCAGGCCACAGAGGAGTAGCGGCCGGAGCGGGCGTTGATTTCGAAAAGCGCCACCAGAAACCAGGACCAATGCAGGAACACATCAATTCCCGCAAAGCGGAAGAGGTGGACCGAGCCCTTGCGAATGCTTCCCATCATGCGAGTTATAGCATGGTTTCCCAGCTGTCCGGCTAGTGGCAAGACCATCACTCGCGGAGCGCTTATAATCTCCCGATCGAGGGGCGGGACGAATGGCCACACTGCACACGGGTACCTCGGGATGGGCTTATGCCAGCTGGAAGCCGGCTTTCTACCCGCCCAAGCTGCCGCAGAAGAGCTTTCTGAACTACTACGCCACCCGGCTTAACGCGGTGGAGGTGAACTACACCTTCCGTCACATGGCCAGCGAGAAGAGCCTGCAGAACTGGATTGCGGAAACTCCGGCGGAGTTTCGCTTCTGCCTGAAAGCGCACCAGGCCATCACCCACATCGGGCGGCTGAAGAACACTGAAGAACTGGTGAAGCGGTTTCTGGCCTCGCTGGAGCCGCTGCTGCGGGCGGGGAAGCTGGGCCCGGCGCTGTTTCAGTTGCCGCCAAATTTCAAAGCCGATGCCGCGCTGCTGAACAATTTTCTGGACGCTCTGCCGAAAGCCCTGTGCTGCGCCTTCGAATTTCGCCACCAGAGCTGGTTCAGCGATGCGGTGTATGACACCCTGCGCCGGCACAACGCCGCCCTGTGCGTGGCCGAAAGTGAAGACATGGCTGTGCCTGACGTCTGCACCGCCAATTTCTGCTACTACCGCTTGCGCAAGCCGGAATACAGCGCCGAGGAGAGAGGGCAGATCGCGGACAAAATGCGGGCTCACCTCGGGGAAGGGCGGGATGCGTTCGTTTTCTTCAAGCACGAAGACACGCCAGAGGGGGCGCTCTACGCCGCCGAGTTGCTGCAGTCGAGCGGCGCACCTGCCGAGCCGGCGCGCAGCGCATCAGGCCTGTAATTCCCTCCACGTCCGATAACGCGCATACTTGGGTGGTGTCTCCTTCCTCTGGTGACAATGCGCGCCAGCTAGCCTCCTTTCTCGACTATCTGAAAGTAGAGAAAGGCCTGGCGCCGCTCAGCATCGCGGCCTACGGGCGCGACCTGCGGCAGTTTGCGGACTTCGCCGAACGCCGGAAACGCGCCTTGGCGTCAGTGCGGCCGCGCGACGTGCGCGAGTTTTTGGAAGAACTTCAGGCCAATGCCATGGACGCGCGCTCGGTGGGACGCAAGCTTTCCGCGCTGCGCCAGTTCTACCGCTACCTGCTGCTCGATCGACTGGCGGGGAGCGATCCCACGCTTAACATCGAGTCGCCGCGGCAGTGGAAGGTGCTGCCCAAATCGCTGGCCCGCAAGGAACTGGAGCGGCTGCTGCAAAGCCCACGGGCGGCGCGTCCGGGTCAGGAGGCAGAGGCTCTGGCGCTGCGCGACCGTGCCATGCTGGAGGTGTTCTATGCCGGGGCGCTGCGCGTTTCGGAACTGGTGGGCGTGAAGCTGGACGATTTAAAGCTGGACCTGGGATGCGTGCTGGTGCGGGGTAAGGGTGACAAGGAGCGCATTGTCCCCCTGGGGCAGAGCGCCCAGCGCGTGCTGCGGGATTACCTGCAGAGCGCCCGCGGGGTGCTGGCGGGCAAGAGATCGTCTCCCCTGCTGTTCCTGGGACGGGGAGCGAAACGCCTCACCCGGCAGCGGGTGTGGCAGATGGTGAGCGCGGCCTCCGCGGCCGCCGGGCGGCATGCCAGCCCGCACATGCTGCGCCATAGTTGCGCCACCCACATGGTGGAGAACGGCGCCGACCTGCGCACGGTTCAAACCATCCTGGGCCACGCCGACATCGCTACCACACAAATCTATACGCACGTGGCCCTGGACCGGCTGAGAAATGTGTACAAACAGCATCATCCCAGGGCGAAGAAGAATTGAGTAATTGGGTAATTGAGTAATCGGGGAACTAAAAGAAGCAATTAGCACTTAGCATTTAGCCTTTGAACGTCAACTGGAGTGCTGAAGAGCGCCGCTGGCCAAATGCTAATTGCTAACTGCTAAGTGCTTCGTTGCCACATGGCTACTGCAACTCAACAACGCGAGCCGCAGACCACGGTCGAAAAAGCCATCGCCCAATTTCTGCGCGCGTTGCGGGCGCGGAACGCATCGCCGCATACCATCAACGCCTACCGCAAGGATCTGGCGGGCTTCGCGGCGCACGTGGGCGGGGCGGGCTGGGAGGACATTGACCATGTACGCATCCGCGGCTTTTTATCGCGGCTGTACGAGCGCGGGCTGAGCAAGACCTCGGTGGCGCGCTCGCTGGCGGCGGTGCGCTCGCTTTACCGCTGGCTGGCGCGGGAAGGCATGGTGGAGCAGAACCCGGCCAAGCTGGTGGCCACGCCGCGTCTGCCCAAAAAATTGCCGCGCGTGCCTACCATCGAGGAAATGAACACGGTGTTGGATGGCGAGCTGCCGGAGGCTGCCGCGTTTCCGGAACGCGACCGGCTGCTGCTGGAGCTGCTCTATGGCTGCGGGATTCGCAATTCCGAACTGGTGGGCATCAACCTGGAAGACGTGCATGTGCAGAATGAGGCCATCCTGGTGCGCGGCAAAGGCAAGAAGGAGCGCTACGTGCCCTTCAACCCGGCGGTGGCCTTGGCCTTGCAAGCTTATCTTCCGGCGCGGCGGCAGGTAATGGCGAAGGCAGGGAGGAGCACGCCGGCGCTGCTGATTAACCGGCGAGGCGGGCGGCTTACCACGCGCAGCGTGGGTCGAATCGTGAAGGCCATCGCCGTGGCCAAGGGGCTCTCACCGGAGGTGCACCCGCACAGCCTGCGCCACGCCTTCGGCACGCACATGCTGCAGGAGGGCGCCGACCTGCGCGCCATCCAGGAGCTGCTGGGCCACGAGCGGCTCTCCACCACGCAGCGCTACACACAACTCTCGATGCAGCACGTCATGCAGGTGTATGGGAAGACGCATCCCCGGGCGAAGTGAGGTACTTTGCGGTATAGGTACTAGCTACTGGGTACTAGGTGCTGGCACCTGCGTCCGCGTGCAACCCCTCCCACATCTCCACAATGCGAGACTTCAGTTCCGCGGTAAGCGCCGTGTAGGCGCCTTCGCCGTGGGGAACGCCGTCGGCTGGGAAAATGGGATCGCCGAAGGCA
>DATGGJ010000651.1:0-5392 GCA_035308585.1 Terriglobales bacterium | reverse complement strand
CCCGCTGGGGGCGATTGGTCGCGGGCCACGCCATCGCCGATGGCGTCAATTTCAATGCCGCTGTTCTGCGCCGTTTCGATGGCGGCGCGCAGCGGCTTACCCAGGAATGACGGCACCACGATGCCGCCCTGTTCCACGTCCAGAACCACCGTTCCGGAACTCGGCAGCCCCGCCGGTGCGTCCGGCGCTTTGCCCTCCAGCTTGCTGGCGGGCGCGGCCACCGCTTCCGCGCTCACTGCGGCAGCCGGATGGACAGCAAAATCGCCCTGTCTGTCTTCCCGCGAGGAGGCGGTTACAGGCACAGCTGGCGGAACTGTTGCCGTATCGTCGGAAGGAATGTCGAGGGGCGCTCCCAGCCGGTCGGGTGAACCTTCCTCCAGATCTTTTGCCGAAACCGACTTGCTGGCCAGCAGCAACTGCCGCTCTGAGGGGATATCCACATCGTGAGGCACGTGCAGGTATTCCAGCACCTGCTGCGCGATTGTCTGGAATAGGGGCGCCGCCACTATGCCGCCTTCGTGCCCGTGGGTGACGGGCGAATCCAGAATCACCACCACCACCACCGCCGGGTTATTCACGGGAGCAAAACCTGCAAACGAGGTCACGTACTTGGTATGTGAATACGTGTGTGTGACCGGATCCACCTTCTGCGCCGTCCCCGTCTTGCCCGCCGTGGTGTAACCCTCCAGCAGCGCCTTGCGGCCGGTGCCGCGCAGCACCACGCCTTCCATCATCTGCTTCATCTCCGCCGCGGTCAGGCGGGAAATCACACGGTGCTGGTCTCCGGGATGGAACACCACTGTCTGCGGCGTGCTGCGCGGCTCGATGGTGCCGGCGACAATCCGCGGCGTGGTCCAGATTCCGTCGTTGGCGATGCTGGACACCATGGACGCCAATTGGATCGGAGAAACCCCAATTTCCTGTCCCATGGAGATGGCGCCAATTGAGACCTTCGACCAGCGGCTCACCGGCTTGGTCATGCCCCGAGTCTCCCCCGGCAGATCAATGCCGGTCTGCGAGCCAAAACCATAGGCGCGAATGTACTGGTAAAGCCGCTCGTCCCCCAGGCGAAGGCCGACCTTGATTGTGCCCACATCGCTGGAGTGGGCCAGTACGTTGGCCACGCTCATCACCCCGAACCGATGCCAGTCGTGAATCCGCCGCCCGGCCACCACGATGGAACCCATCTGGCAGTCCACCAGTTCGTTGGGATTGGTCAGGTGCTGGTCAAGCGCGGCCGAAAGGGTCACCAGCTTGAAGGTCGAACCCGGCTCGTAGATGTCGCTGATGGCGCGGTTGTTGAGTTCCTGCGGGCGGATCTTCCTGTTCAGGTTAGGATTGAAGGTAGGCCGGTTGGCCAGCGCCAGAATTTCACCGGTGTGAGGATTCTCCACGATCACGGTGCCGGCCGCCGCGCCGTTCTCCCGCACTGCCTTCTCCAGTTCGCGCTCGGCAATGTACTGGATGGCCTGGTCAATGGTAAGGACCACGTTCTCGCCCGGTTCTGGCTGGCGCTCCACCCGGCCAAACCAGCGCTTGCGCGCATCCACATTGATGAGCATTCGCCCGGGCTGGCCGCGCAACTGGTCATCAAATTCGCGTTCGATGCCGCTCAGGCCCTCATCGTCCATGCCCACGTAGCCCAGCACCTGCGCCGCCAGTTCGCGCTTGGGATAGAAACGCTTGGACTCCTTCTGGAAGTAGATGCCACGCAGGTTGAGCGCCTGCACCCGTTCGCTCGCGTCGGCGTCCACCTTGCGCGCCACCCAGCAGAAGGTGCGCGAGGCATGAAAGCGGGCGCGCAGTTCCGCCGGATCCAGTTTCAGGATGTGCGCCAGCAGCGTGGCCGCGGTCGTGGGATCGGGTATTTCGCTGGGCACCGCAAAAATCGAGTCCACCCCAATGGACATGGCCAGGTCGTGGCCGCTGCGATCGAAGATGATGCCCCGCCGCGGCGCCACCTCGATGGTGCGCTGCTGCTGCCGCAGCGCGTGCTGCTCCAGTTGGCCATAATCAAAAACTTGCAGCTGGACCAGGCGGCCGCAGATGACCACCGCCCATAAAAGGAAAAACGCCGCCAGGATGTAGATGCGTTTCTGTGCGTCCTTGCTTTGATTGCTCCCCGCCACGCCCGTCACCTTTTCCAATGTTTCGATCGTGTGTTGTTGGGTGGCGCAGGCCTTTAGGCCTGCATTCCGACAGCCGATCATTCCTGGACTTCAGCCCCTGAGGTACAGGAGCCACTCTCAGACAAAAATTGGCGGCCCAAACACCAGGCCGCCAGACTTCTTCCGGAAATATTGCGCCCGGCCTATCGCGCTGACACCACCGATACCGGATTGGTCACGCTGGCCATCTGCGGCGCGCCGGGATCGGGTGAGCCTGTGTCCAGCATGATGATTTGTCCCGCCGTTGGCGACTGCAGGCCCATATGCCGCGCCAGTTGGTCAATGCGCCCAGGATCGCGCAGCGAGGCGTCCTCCAGGCGCAGCGCCCGGTTCACTTCCACCAGCCCGGCTTTCTGCGACTGCAGCGCTTCAATGCGGTAACCGTACTCGATGGCGCTGAAGTGCTGCCAGGCGTAGGTCATGACCAGCACGAACAGGCAACACGCCGCCGCCAGAAACATGGCCATTTCGCGCGTGCGCTTGGGATCAGCCACCCGCGCCACCCGCGAATTGTCTATGTTCTTGGCGAAATACACTTCCGGCGTGCCCGTCCAGCAGGGCTTGCGCCGCGCTCGCACCGTAGCCGATGCCATCGCCGCCGCAGCCATTACGCCACCCCGGCGAGGGCAGTTTCCCCGCAGTATTCCGGTAAAGGCAGGGCCAACACCTCGTCCACCACCTGCAGGTCCGCTCCAGCCATCTCTTCCGCTCTGGCCACCGCTGCCATCAACTCGTCAATCACTGTTCCGTTGAACATCTGTTCCTCCTGCCCTACCCTCAGCCTGAATCCCTGTGTGGCGCGGGCGCTCCGCCCGCAACTATCTCGAATTTTGTGGCGCGGGCGCCCTCGCCCGCGAACCACCCGGTGCTGCTAAATCCTCTCCGCGGCTCGCAGCTTGGCGCTGCGCGAACGCGGGTTCAAAGCGATCTCCTCTGGCGTCGCTCCCACCGGCTTTTTTGTCAGCAGCCGGTAAATTCCGTTGCGGGCTCCCTCGCGCAGCGCATCTTTCACGATGCGGTCTTCCAGCGAGTGAAAGCTGATCACCACCAGCCTCCCGCCCGGCCTGAGCACGCGGGGCGCCGCGCCTTCACCCAGCAGCCCCCGCAAATCGTCCAATTCGCGGTTTACGAAAATTCGGATGGCCTGGAAAGTGCGCGTCGCGGGATGAATGCGCTCGTGTTTCATTGGCCGGACCGCGGCCCATACAACGTCCGCCAATTTCTTGGTGGAATGTATCGGCCGCGACCGGACAATGGCTCTGGCGATTCTCCGCGACCTCCTTTCCTCACCGAATTCGTAAATCACGCCGGCGAGTGTTTTCTCGTCGAGGCGATTTACCACTTGATCGGCGGTCATCTCGGCTTGCGGGTCCATCCGCATGTCGAGCGCTCCTTCCGCCTGAAAACTGAATCCCCGCGCCGCCTCCTCCAGTTGCAGGCTGCTCACGCCCAGGTCGGCCAGCAGGCCGTCGGCCGAAGCCGCCTCCACCTGCCTTCCGATCTCGGCGAATGAGCCCTGCACCAGGCTCACCTGCGGCCATTCCCCTTCCGGGAGCGGCTGCAGCCGGCGCCGGGCTAACTCCAGCGCGCTGGGATCCTTATCGAGGCCAATCAAATGTCCCCGTGCGCCTAGGCGTCTTGCGATTTCGTAGCTGTGCCCGCCAAGGCCCACAGTGGCATCTATATAAGTCCCGCCACGCTGAACGGCCAAAAAGTCGATCGCTTCTTTTAAAAGAACCGAAACATGGCCAAACTCTGTTCTCTCGACCATGCCGCCCCTCTGAGGGGCCCCTCACTCCCCTGAATCCCCGCCTAGATCCCCAGGTCGTCGAGGTTCTTCTCATCCTCGGCGGTGAAGGCTTCTTCCACTTCCTGGCGCACGCCTTCCATGCTCTTTACTTCCAACCGGTTCAGGTAGCCCATTACCGCTACCTCGCCCTTCAACTGCGCCGAGTCGCGCAGCAACTGCGGCAGCAGAAGCCGTCCCTGGTTGTCCATTTCCGCCACCTGTCCCCAGTAGTTGGTACGGGTCAAGAACTTCTTCTTGGTGGGGTTGTAGGTGGAAAGCCCAGCCAGCCTCTGCTCGATGCGCTCCCATTCCTCGAAGGGATAAATCTGGGCACTTTTGCCGTCCACACTGGTTATGTAGAATTGCGTGCTGTACTTCTCGTCTATTACGCGCTTGAATTCCGCAGGCACCTTGAGCCGCCCTTTTTCGTCCACGCGGGTTGGGTGATTGCCGCGAAACATGGTTTCGGCCCCGTTTCGGGGTTTTTCTTACGTGGGCTGCTACTACGGCAGCCAGGGAGGAGGTCAAAAAGGTCGCTAATTCTTTGTTTTCACTTGCTTTAGGGCTGTTGTTTGGGCTGTCAGCCTTGAATTCCACTGGCGCTCCTGAAAACAGCAACTTTGCCCATGGCGACCCACATCTTGACCACTTTCTACCACTTTCGACCACCATCCTACTATCAACTTCTTTAGTGTCAACAGGAAATTTCAGGGTCTCGGCCCGCCCTTTTGTCCCCAATTGAAAAGCCCGACAGCTTGCGTCTCTTGCCCATAGCACCCCTAGCAATTGCGGTTTACCATGTTGGTTCACCGGGGTGGCGCGCGTGAAATCCCGTTTCGAATCAGAGCAATGGCTGCCACAGCCTGTGGAAAAGGTGTTCGCTTTCTTCGCCGACCCTCGCAATCTGCCCCGCATCATGCCGCCGGTGATGGATGCCAAGCTGATGAGTTTGAAGCTGGTTAGCGCTCAGACAGGGGGATCCGGCCAGAGCACGGCGGGGGCTGGTGCCGACAGTGAGGTGGCGCTGTCTTTTCGCGTTTTCCGCGGACTTCCCTTCCGCGGTAAGTGGGTGGCACGCATCATGGAGTGCGAAACCAACCACTTTTTCACTGATTTGCAGGTCAAAGGGCCGTTCAGGACGTGGCACCACCGCCATGAATTCCTGCCTCAGGTCCACGATGGGGTGGCTGGCACGCTGATTCGCGATGTGGTGGATTACGAGGTCGGCTTCGGCCTGCTGGGCTCGTTGGCCGACCGGATGTTCGTCCGCCGCCAACTGCAGCACACCTTTGCCTGGCGGCAGAAGGCGGTACGGGAACTGCTGAAGGAGTAGGAGGAGTCAGGATCCAGTGCCCAGCACTGACTTGCGGTCCGCCGTTTGTCCACCCTCTAATTGTCGGGCCCTCTAAAAGGTCGTCATCCCGAGGGCCTTCAG
>DATGGJ010000650.1:0-29083 GCA_035308585.1 Terriglobales bacterium | reverse complement strand
TCCCCAGGCGGCGGCCAAATTTGTCGCGCAGAAACACGTTCCCGCACCCATGTTCAACTACTACGACTGGGGCGGCTATTTCATCTTCAAACTTTATCCTCAATACCGCGTCTTCATTGACGGCCGTGCCGACCTCTATGGAAGCCTGATGGACACCTTCTCCGAAACCGCGAACGGCCAGGGTAATTGGCGGGAGGCGCTGGAAAAATACCAGGTGCGCACGGTGGTGGTGCCGCCCACCAGCGGGCTGGCAGGGTTGTTAAGGCTGGACGGGGAATGGAAGAAGGAATTTGAAGATAAGCAGGCAGTGGTTTTTGTAAGGACGGGAGCGTTGCCGCAGTGAGTAGCTCTTTGGTTGGTAGTTGGTAGTTGGTAGTTGGTGGTTGGTGTGAAGCCCTCAGCATGCGCGCCATCGCCGGGTGGAATTTCTCCTGCCGATCCCGGCCGACCATTCCGGAGCGGTTTGGACTTGCCGGCTGGCATCCCCAGGGCGAATGCCGGTCGAAGAGAAGCTAAGGGCTGAGCCCAGGCCCACTTACAGAGGTAACTGTCTCCCCGTCGGGTCAGCCCACCGGCCCGGCTGTCTCAACTTTCGGACAGCCCAGTTGTCAACCCGCTGACATCAATCCTAAGTTGCTGAATCTATTGGCACAAATTGTCCGCTCCCTGAGAGGGAAATGCACTCTGGATTGCACAGAAGAAAGCGGATCCCTTAGGTGGGTTCCAATAATGTGCATCGGAGGGCAGGAAATGCTGGAAGTTCTTAACAGGGTTTGGCGGGATGACGAGGGCCAGGACATCGCGGAATACGCGGTCATGCTGGCGGTGATTCTCGTCATCGTGGTAGGCACCATACGCTTGATCGGCACCCAAGCCAACAACGTATTTTCCCAGACCGCCAGCGCCATCGGCGGCTAACCCGGCACGCTGGCGCGGCGAGCAGCGCGGCGCCTGCCAACGACGGATGTGGACATTTTAAGGGGCAAGCTGGCGCAGCCGGATTGACGCTGCGCCTGCTCTTGCCTGGGGACAAAATCATAAGGAGAAGCAGCAATGCTGACCGCCACGGTGCTGGGGCAGAAGATGGCGGTTCCGCACCCCGAGGTGTGGAACGCGCTCATTCTGGCCTTTGTGCTGACGGCGGCGGTAGGTGACATCCGCTGGCGCAAAATTCCCCGCCTGATGACCACGGCGGCGGTGGCGGCGGGATTGATTTTTCACCTGGTGCACGGCGGTCTGGGCTGGGAATTTGCTTCCGCCCTGATCGCCACCCTGATCGCCTTCGGCGTGGGACTCAGCTTTTTCCAGCTGGGCGCGATCGGGGGCGGCGATGTGAAGCTGATCACGGCCCTGGGCGCGCTGTTGGGCCTGGACCGTTGGATTCTGGCCATGGAGGTGGCGGTGATCGCCGCCGCCCTGATCGGGATCGTGCAGGCGATAAGGCGGGGCATGCTGGGGCAGATGCTGCGCAACATCGGGGAGCTGATCAAGTGGCTGCTGGGACGGGGCGGAGTGGCCGCCCATCCCCGCATTAACGTGCGCAACGCCGCCATGCTGCGGGCCCCCTTCGGCGTAGCCGCCGCGCTGGGGACGTTGTTTGCAGTATTCAAACCATGAAGGGGAAGAACACAGAACGGGGCGCGACCATCGTGGAAGCCGCGGTCACTTCCCTGGTGCTGTTTGGCCTGCTGTTTGCCGTTCTGGGATTCGGGCGGGCGTTCAATATCTATCAGGTGGTGACGGACGCGGCCCGGGAAGGCGCGCGCTACGCGGTGGCGCCCGATCCCAATGCCGCAACGCCTTACTCGCTGCCCACCGCCGATGCGGTGGCCACGCGGGTGTGCGGATATTTGCAGTCGGCCAACATCCAGTTTGCCGGCGGCAGCTGCGGCCTGGCCACCGGCCCGGGAGGACCGACTTGTGCCAGCGGAGGCAGCCTGCCCCCGGGAGTGGGGCCGGGAGTGTACGTGCTGCAGGGTTGTTCGCAGGTGGTCAACAACATTCAGACGTTCTACACCGAAGTGGATGTGAAGGTGCCCTACCGCCTGCTTGGTCTGCCCTTCACGGTGAATATGAGCACGCGGGCGGTGATGCGCAATGAATCAACCGGTCAGGCCTATGGCAACTAAGCGGCGGACGCGGGGCACGCAGGTGGCGGAGCTGGCGATCGTGCTGCCCCTGCTGCTGTTTCTTTCGCTGGCGGTTTCAGAAGGGGCGTACATGATCCGGGTGCACCAGGTGCTGAACAACGCCGCCCGGGAAGGGGCGAGGCTGGCGGTGCAGCCGGATAACTTCGATGCCGCCAACCCGCTCACCGACTGCGCTACCGCGCCGCCCAACACGTCGCACGCGGCGCTGTGCCAGGCCATTATCCAGTACGCGCAGAACAACGGCATCAGCGCGGGCTCGGGCTTCAACCGCTGCAACGGGAATGCGGGCACCAGTGGATTGAACGTGACCATCAACCAGCGCTACCTGATCCCGGGAACGGGCGGAGGGCTGAGCCTCAACGGCACGCAAGTGCTGGTGGTCTGCCCTTATAATTTGGCGTTTTTACCGCGGCTTCCCAGTTTTGGAGTGACCGGAACCGTGAACCTGCAGGGCAACGTGGTTTTCCGAGATTTTTAGATTTTCTTTGGCGAGGAGAAGTGATGAACCGCAACCGGCTGTTGTTGATTGGCATTCTGGCATTGGGCGTGGGCGCCCTGGTGAGCTACATGGTTTACACCACGCTGCGGCGTACCGTGGCGACGGTGAAGCAGGCGAACACCCAGGTGGTGGTGGCCGCCATTGACCTGCAGGTGGGCAGCAAGCTGGAAGACAAGGATCTGCGCGAGGTGCGCCTGCCCGGCGCCGACCTGCCGCAGGGCTACTACCAGAACAAGGCCGACGTGCTCGGCCGGGGGGTGGTGGTGTCCATCGCCAAGGGCGAATTCATCCTGCCCAGCAAGCTGGCGGCGGAGAATGCGGGGGCGGGTTTGCCTTCGCTGATCCCTCCCGGCATGCGCGCCGTCTCGGTGCGGGTGAACGAGGTGGTGGCGGTAGCGGGCTTCGTGATTCCGGGCACGCGGGTGGACGTGCTGCTGACCGGCAATCCCCGAGGCACCGACGAGCCGCTGACCACGACCGTGCTGGAGAACGTGGAAGTGCTGGCGGCGGGCCAGAAGCTGCAGCGCAGTTCCCAGGGTGAACCGCAGAGCGTGCCCGTGATTACCCTGCTGGTCTCGCCCGAGGACGCGCAGAAGCTGACCATGGCCAGCAATGAAGGCCGCATTCAGCTGGCCCTGCGCAACCCGCTGGACACCTCGGAGGAAAACCTGGCGGTGCTGCGCGATTCTTCGCTCTACCGGGTGGCTGGACCGGCGCGCGATCCCCAGCCCGCGCGCAGCCGGGTGCGGCGGGCGGCGGCTCCCAAGCCGGCGCCTACGCCCAGCATGTACGTGGTGGAGATGATCAAGGGCGACAAACGGGATGTGGCCAAGTTCTAGAAGCGGCAGAGTTATGGGCTCCCCCAGGTTGTTAACGACCTGTTTTTTTAGCGGAGAGAACAAGATGCGTGTTTCGAAAGCGGTATTTCTTACAAGCGTGCTGGCGCTGCTGCTGGCGGCGGGCACTTTCAGCTTCGGCCAGACGGCCACAGAAGCCGGCGCGGCGGCGCAGCAGGTGCAGCCGCCGGCACCCAATCCGGCGGCGGTCGCACCCGGACAACAGACAGCGCCGACTTCGGCGCCCACACCGCAGACTCAGCCCGCCGCTCCGGCGGGACCGTCGGCGGCCAGCGCGCAGGCGCCCGAGGGCGGCCCGGCGCCGCTGCGGGTGATGGTGGGCAAGTCGCTGCTCATCAACACCACGGAACGGCTGAAGCGGGTTTCGGTGACCGATCCCAACGTGGCCGACGCCATCGTGGTGACGCCCACGCAGATTCTGGTTCACGGGCGCTCTCCGGGCGAGGTTTCGCTGCTCATCTGGGACGAAGCCGAGCGCTCGCGCAGCTTCGACCTGCGCGTGGACGTGGACGTGACCGCGTGCGCGGAAGAGATTCACCGCATTTTTCCGGAAGAGCGCATTGAGGTTTCGCCCTCGCGGGCGGCCATCGTGCTCTCCGGGCACGTTTCCACCGAGGACACGGCCAAGCGCGCGGGCATGATTGCCCAGGCCTACAGCACGAACGTGGTCAACGTGCTCACCTTCGGGCCGGTGGGCGCGCAGGAAGTGCTGCTGGAGGTGAAGTTCGCGGAAGTGGACCGCAGCGCGCTCACCCAGCTGGGGGTGAACATACTGTCCACCGGAGCGACCAATACGGTGGGCACCACCAGCACGCAGCAGTTCGGCGGCTTCGGCACGCAACAGATTACGGATTCTTTCCCGCGCCAGCCGGGAACGGTGTTCACCAGCAACCAGACCATACAGGACACGCTCAACATGTTCCTGTTCCGTCCCGACATTCACCTGGGAGCGGTGATCAAGGCGCTGCAGAACAAGAACCTGCTGCAGATCCTGGCCGAGCCCAACCTGATCGCCATGAACGGCAAGGAAGCCAGCTTCCTGGCCGGCGGGCAGTTCCCCTTCCCGGTGGTGCAGCCGGGAGCGGGCTTCACCGCGGTCAGCATCCAGTTCAAGGAATTCGGAGTGCGCCTGAGCTTCACTCCCGAGATCATGCCCAACGGCGACATCCACCTGAAGGTGGCGCCGGAAGTGAGCGCGCTGGACTTCGCCAACGCGCTGACCATTTCCGGCTTCACGGTGCCGGCCTTGAGCACGCGCAAGGCGGAAACCGAGTTTCAGATGCAGGACGGGCAGAGCTTCGTGATTGCCGGCCTGATGGACAACCGGGTGACCAGCCAGCTGAACAAGATTCCCGGGCTGGGCGACATTCCGGTGCTGGGGGCGCTGTTCCGCAGCAAAAGCCTGTCCAAGAGCAACTCGGAGCTGATGGTGCTGGTGACGGCCAAGAAGGTGTCGCCGGACCGGGTGGCGCCGCCCCTGCCGCAATACCCGCAGCCCTTCCTGGACAAGAACAAGTTTGACGGAAGCAAGCCCGGGGGAGGCGGAAAATGAAGGCCGGCCGCAAGAGCCGGCGGGAGCGAGGGATGACGCTGCCCCTGGTGGCGCTGTTCATCGTGGTGCTGTTTGCCTTTGCCGCGCTGGCCATTGATGTGGGAATTCTGTACACGGCGCGCACCAGCGCCCAGCACGCGGCGGACGCGGGGGCGCTGGCGGGAGCCTTCGTGTTTGCCAACTCACCCAATCCGGCGGCGGCCACGGTAGCCAACGCGGCCGTTTCCACCGCGGTGCAGAACAAGATTCTGGGGCAAAGCCTGACGGCGGCTGATTTTGGCGCCCCCCTGACGGCTTCGCCCTGCCCCGCCAATAACGCCAGCACGGCGGTGTGCGTGGACAGCACCAACCGGCGGGTGACGGTGTACATCGCGCGCACCGGAGCGGCGAGCGTCGGCACGTTTTTTGCCCGCGCCATCGGCTGGAACTCGGTGGGGGTAACCACCCGGGCCACGGCGGAAGCCAGCTCGCAGGCGGGCGGGACCCATTGCCTGAAGCCTTTTTTCATCGCCAACACGGCGCTGGCTACGGTTGCAACCATCTCCACCGCTTGCGCCGGATACCAGCAGGCCATGTTTAATCCCAATGTGACCGACCCCAATACGGGAGCGCCGCTGCTGACCAACTACGCGCAAACCATGCGTGGCACCGACATCACGCTGCGTCCGGTGGGGCAGTCGCAGACTCCCAACAACAGCGGCGTGCCCAGCCAGTACTACTCGCTGGATTTCGGCAACGGCGCCAACACCTACAGTTGCGCTATTTCGCACTGCCTGAATGATCCTGCCTGCAGTGTGGATACGACCGTATTGCAGAATTTCACCGGCTCCTGTGGAGACCTGCTGAACACCGAAAACGGCAAGATGAAGCAGAAGACGTATGTGGGCGTATCGGAGCTGATCGGCACCCCGCCCGACATCTGGTCGCCGGACAACCCGACGCCCCCGGTGCCCACCAATCCCAGCCCGGATTTTACCTATTGTTCTCAGGGCAACTGCTCGCAACTGCGCGATACCAGCCAGTCGCTGATTACGGCGCCGGTGTGGGACAACTGCAATTCCACTCTGGATCCCGGCAAACAGCCGGTGCCCTTCGTGGGATTTGCGGAATTCTTTATTGACAATGTGCCCGACAGCCAGGGCAACATCACCGCCCATTTCGTAAATGCCAGCTCCTGCGGCGCCGCCC
The DNA here is from genome assembly GCA_035308585.1 of Terriglobales bacterium. Lineage (GTDB taxonomy): Bacteria > Acidobacteriota > Terriglobia > Terriglobales > Acidobacteriaceae > JAICWP01. The sequence continues at coordinate 22,837 of DATGGJ010000650.1, read as the reverse complement.
AGGGCGCAGGTCCGGGCACGGGCACGGGGCCGGCGGCGATTCCGGTTCGTCTGATCCAGGGACCCTAGCGGCGGTGGAGGAGAAGGCAAGACAGGCAAGAATTTCCCAGGGAAGGTAGTGAACGATGGCTGAATTGGCAGTGGTAATACTGGCGAGCGACGACGAGCAACGCTCGGTGCTGCAGGTGCTGGTGGACGGCACCAATGTGGCGCGGACGGTGCACAGTTGTCCCACGTTTCCCGTGGCCGCCACCGACCCGCTGTTGCGGCGGATCCAGGGAGTGAGCCCGGACGTGCTGCTGGTGGATATTCCCAATGACAACGCCTCGGCGGCGATTCGCGCCATCGAAACGCTGCGGGCGGAGGTAAACACGGCGGCGGTTTTCGCCGTGGGCAGCATGTCGCAGCCGCAGGTGATCGTGAATGCCATGCGGGCGGGAGCGCGCGAGTTCATCGAGCGGCCCACCACCACCACCGCCCTGCTGGAAGCGTTTGTGCGGCTGACCGCGGCGCAGCGCAAGCACGGGCAGAGCGGGCGACGGGGCAAGGTGTTCAGCATTGTGAACGCCAAGGGAGGGACGGGAGCCACCACGGTGGCGGTCAACATCGCGCTCTCGCTGCACGCCGCACACGGCAACGTGGCGCTGGTGGATCTGGCGCCGCTGGGCCATGCCGCCCTGCATCTCAATGTGAAACCGCTGTTCACCATCGCCGACGCGCTGCGCAACCTGCACCGCATGGACGGTTCCCTGCTGGAAAGCTTCATGACCCGCCACCCCGACGGCCTGCACCTGCTGGCGGGAACGAGCACGCCTACTTCCATCGAGCCCACAACCAGCGAATTTGCCGCCCTGTTCGACATTCTGGTGAGTCACTACCGCTACATCGTGGTGGACACCTCCACCCGGCTGGATGCGGCCACCCGCCTGGTGTGCAACCTTTCGGAATTCGTGCTGCTGGTGGCGCACACCGATGTGGCTTCGCTCTGGAGCGCCGCCCGGGTGCTGCAGTATCTGGGAGAGTCCGGCGGGCGGGAGCGGGTACGGCTGGTGCTGAACCGGTTCCGCAAGATTCCCGGCTTCAGCGAGAGCGATGCGGAAGCGGCCACGGGCGTGAAACTGTTATGGAAGATCCCCAATCATTACGTTGCGGTCTCCAATTCCATTGACCGCGGCGTACCGGTTATTCAGCAGAACCACTCCGAAGTTGCGCGCTCGTTTACCGGTCTGGCGGCGACGCTGACCGAAGCCGACGACAGCAGCAAGCGGGGTGGATGGTCGTTGTTCAAAACTGTCTAGGAGCAAGGCATGGGCGGATTAGGGATGGGAACGCAATTCGAGCGCACCGAATACCAGCAGGTGAAAGCCGACCTGCACCGCAAGATACTGGACCGGCTGAATCTGGAGAAGCTGGGGCGCGCTCCCAGCGATGCGGCGCGCGAGGAAGTGCTGGTGCTGATCCGCAACTCGGTGAACGGCGAGGCGGTGCCACTGAGTTTCGCCGAACGCGAGCGCCTGGCGCGGGAGATTCTGGACGAAATCTTCGGTCTGGGCCCGCTGGAGCCGCTGCTCAAGGACCCCAGCATCTCCGACATTCTGGTCAACCGCTACAACCAGGTGTACATCGAGCGCAACGGCAAGCTGGAGCCCACGGGGCTGACCTTCAAGGACGACCAGCACCTGATGCAGATCATTGACCGCATCGTGTCGCGGGTGGGACGCCGGGTGGACGAATCTTCGCCCATGGTGGACGCGCGCCTGCCCGACGGCTCGCGCGTGAACGCCATCATTCCGCCGCTGGCGGTGGACGGCCCCGCGCTCTCCATCCGCCGGTTCGGACGCGATCCGCTGACGGCGCGCAACCTGATCGAAAACAAGTCGCTGACCGAGCCCATGCTGGAGCTGCTGGCCGCCATGGTGAAAGGCCGGCTCAACCTGCTGATTTCCGGCGGCACCGGCGCCGGCAAAACCACGCTGCTCAACGTGCTTTCCGGCTACATTCCCAACTCGGAACGCATTGTGACCATTGAAGACGCGGCCGAATTGCAGCTCAAACAGGAACACGTGGTGCGCCTGGAAACGCGCCCCCCCAACATCGAAGGCAAGGGCGCCATCCGCCAGCGGCAGCTGGTGATCAACAGCCTGCGTATGCGTCCCGACCGCATAGTGGTGGGCGAAGTCCGCGGCGAGGAGGCCTTTGACATGCTGCAGGCCATGAACACCGGCCACGAAGGCTCGCTGACCACGGTGCACGCCAACTCGCCGCGCGACGCGTTGTCGCGCATCGAGAACATGGTTTCCATGGCCAACCTCAACATTCCCGAGCGGGCGGTGCGGCAGCAAATCTCCTCCGCCATCCACGGGGTGGTGCAGATTGCGCGCATGTCCGACGGCACCCGCAAGGTGACCTCGGTTTGCGAAATCACGGGCATGGAAAGCGAGGTTATTTCCATGCAGGACATCTTTGTTTTCGAGCGCAAGGGACTGGGCGAAGGGGGCAAGGTGCGGGGCGTCTACAAGTCCACCGGCATCCGCGCCAAGTTTACCGACCGGCTGGCGGCGGCGGGCTGCCGCGTGCGTCCGGCGGTGTTCGAATCAGTAGTGGAGGTATGAGGCCGCCCAGGCGGCGGGGAGCAGAAGCATGATTATGGCGCTGATTGCGGTGGTGGTATTTGTGCTGGTGGCGGCGGGAGTGTTCGCCGTGGCGTCGCTGTTTGACGAACGGCGATCGCACGCCCGCCTGCTGCGGGAACGCCTGGCCACGGTACAGCAGGCCAGCGAACGCCAGCCCTCGGAAGAGCTGCTGCTGTTGCGCGACGAACTGATGAGCGACATCCCCGCGCTCAACCGGTTGCTGCAGCAGTGGCCGCGCATGGCCAAGGTGCAGCATTTTCTTTCCCAGGCCGACGTCAAAATGAAGGCGGGCAAGTTTTTGCTGCTGACCGTCTGTTCCTGCGCGACCTGCGGGGTGGTGGTGTTGCTGCTCTCCGACTCTCCTCTGTTCGCCGGAGTGGCGGCCCTGATGGGGTTGTTTCTGCCCTACGTCTACGTTTCCTACATGCGGGCGCGGCGCTTCGCCAAATTCGAGGAGCTGTTTCCCGAAGCCATTGACACGCTGGCGCGAGCGGTGCGCGCGGGACACGCCTTCCCCACCGCCCTGGAACTGCTGGCCACGGAAATGGGGGAGCCGGTAGCCGGTGAGTTCCGAAAACTTTTTGAGGAGCAGAAGTTCGGCTTGCCCTTGCGCGACGCCCTGCTCAACCTGGCGGAACGCGTGCCCATCATGGACGTGAAGTTTTTCGCCACCGCGGTCATGTTGCAGCGTGAGACCGGCGGCAACCTGGCGGAGATCCTCGACGGACTCTCCTACGTCATCCGCGAGCGTTTCAAGATTCTGCGCCAAGTGCGGGTGTACACCGCCCAGGGCCGGCTGACCATGATTTTGCTGATGGCCTTGCCGCCCATCATCGTGGTGGTCATGATGGTGATGAACCCCGGATTCATGAGTCCGCTGTTCACCGATCCCATCGGCCACGCCCTGATCGCAGCCGGAATAGTTCTGCAGACGATCGGGTACCTCCTGATCCGCAAAATCATTAATATTCAGGTCTGAACCTATGGCGATGATATTGGCAGTTCTGCTTTTCGTAACAGTGTTCGCGGCGATCTTCGCTTTCGGAGCGGCGGCGGCCGCGCCCTCCTCGGTGCTGGGCACACGCCTGCGCTCGCTGGGCTGGCAACCACGGGGAGAGGCGGAGAAGCCGGCCATCAAGGAGCGGGTGGAGCAGGTGCTGGATCCGCTCTCCAAGGCGCTGCCTAAATCCCCCACCGAAGTGTCGGCCACCCGCGCCCTGCTGATGCAGGCGGGCTACCGCGATCCCAACCACCTGACCATTTACTTCGGCGTCCGGGCGCTGCTCGCTTTTGGCGGGCTGGTGTTCGTGATGGCAACCGGCATTGGCCTCAATTCCCCCATGCTGATCGTGGCTTTGCCGCTGGGCGGGTACATGCTGCCCCGTTTCATGCTGAAGCGCATGATCCGGAAGCGGCAGCAGCTCATACGACTGGGACTGCCCGACGCGCTCGACCTGACGGTGATCTGCGTGGAAGCCGGGCTGGGCCTGGATCAGGCATTGCAGCGCGTCGGCGAGGACCTGCGGCACGCCCATGCCGAACTGAGCGATGAATTCCGCCTGGTCAACCTGGAACTGCGGGCGGGAAAGGCGCGTGCCGAAGCGTTGCGCAACCTGGCGGAGCGCACGGGAGTGGACGACCTGAAAGCGCTGGTGGCGGTGCTCATCCAGACCGACCGTTTCGGCACCAGCATCGCGCAGGCTTTGCGCGTGCACTCCGATTCCCTGCGCACCGAGCGCCGGCAGCGCGCCGAAGAAGCCGCCGCCAAAACCACCATCAAAATGGTGCCGGTCCTGGTTCTGTTCGTCTTCCCCTCGATGTTTTTTGTCAGCCTCGGCCCGGCCGCGATCCAGCTGATCCGTTACTTCCTTCCGGAGATGCAACGATGACGCCAGGCGTGGTCGCCTTGCTTGTGATACTGCTGGTGCTGGGACTCATAGCTTATAACCGCCAGAAAGACCAGGCGTAGGAGCGCTGGGATGTCGGGCAACAATTCGCGCAAGGGATATGCCTTTAACCGAACGCGGCAAGCGTTTCTGGCCACTGAACTGTCGGTAGCGGATACTCACTGGAGCCGGCTGCGGGGCCTGATGGGCACCAATCCGACTGCCTTCCGCTTTGGCCAGGGGCTATGGATTGTGCCCAGCCACGGCGTGCACACGCTGGCCATGCGCTACCCCATTGACGTCATCTATCTGAATCACACCAAGACCGTAATCCATGTGGAAGAAAACGTGAAGCCGTGGCGCATCGCGCCCGTGCGCATGGAAGCGGTGACGGTGCTGGAGCTGCCCTGCCATACGGTGTGGAACACCGGCACCACGGTGGGGGACCAGATCGAAATCTCCTTTGGGGTGCAGAAGAGCGCGCAGAAAAAGGTGGAGGCGGTATGAGCGCGACTTTGCCGGTCATGTCGCGGGCGCCCGAGCCCCCCAATCTCCTGGTCCAGTGGGAGCCGCGCTGGAAGTCCTTCGCCAGCGCACTCTCTCCCGCCATGCAGCGCTCTCCCCGGCACCTGCAGGGCGAGTGCCGCTCCGGACTGCTTCCAGTTTCCGGCATGGTGGTGGCCTGGGTGATGGAGTTCGCCCTGCTGCTGGTCATTATTACCCTGCCCAGTACGCTGCAATTCATGCAGACCTTCACCCCGCCAACGCACCCCAAGTACCAGGTGATCTATTATTCCGGCGACTACCTGCCGCAGACCACGGATACTGGCGGAGCGCAGGCGGGCCACACCGGGCGTTCCGGCGGGCGCACGGCGATGAACAAGCAGCAGGTCATCAAAGTGGCGCGCGGCGATTCCCTGACCCAGCAGGTGGTGGACGTGCCCAAGATCAAATTGCCGCCCAGCAAGGATGCGGTGGCCAACCTGATTGCCATTGCGGCAACCAGGCCGGGCCCGCCGCCGACCCAAGGCCTGGACAGCATTCGGCCCAAGCTGACTCTGCCGCTGGACGCCATCCCACCGGAAGTGAAGGTGGCACGGGATAAGCTGGAAAGAATGCCCGATATTTCGGCGCAGGCAGTAGCTCCGCCAGTTGACGTGGAGCGCGACAAGTTACGGGCCGGGCCTAACCTGGCGGCCCAGGTGATTCCGCCTTCGGTGGAGATCGAGCGCAACAAGCTGCTGCGCACGCCGGCGCTGGGGGTGAGCGTGGTGCGGCCCGCGCCCGTGGTGCATGGCGACATTGAGCGGGTCCGGGCGCCGCAATTGAACGCCGAGGTGGTTCCGCCGCCGGTTTCGGCGCGCGAGGTGCAGGATAACAATTTCAATCCCAAGCTGACTTTGCCGCCGCCCACTCCGGTGCAGCCGGCGCCCAACACCAATACGCTGGCGAAAGAAATCTGGAGTGCCGCAGGATCGTTTTTCGGCGGAGGCACCAAGAACGTGGTTCCGCCGCCGGTGCAGCCGACGGCGGGCTTTTCCGATGGCAAGCCTTTGGCCGCTGGGCTGGCGCGCGGGTTGACAGGCGGCCCGGGCGTGGTGCCGCCGCCGCCGGTGGTGGCGGGAAGCGGCCTGCCAGGAGGCGGGGGTAGCGCCGGCGGAAAAGGCGGCAACAGCGAACTGGCCTCACTGCGGCCAGCGCCGGTGATGGGTCCCAGCGGCGGCAACCCCAACGGCTCGGGCGTGGTGATGTCCATGCAGCCGGGAGAGAAAGTGGGTATGCCGGGCAATGCCGCGGGCGGCGCTCTAGCCATGTCGCGCACCGGAGGCGGACGGCCGGGCCTGGGGGGCGAAGGCAACGGCGCCGGCTTCGGCAAGGGCAATGGTGGAGGCAGCGGGAGAGTGGGAGAAGGCTCGGGCGCTTCCGATACGGGCACCGGCTTCGGCGCCCGGCTGAATGCCAAAGGCGGTATTTCGCCGGCGCCAGGCCACGGCGGCGCGGGTACTGGCGGTGGACACACCGCCATGGCGGGTGTCGCCATCCGCGGCGGAGTGGTAAACCTGCCCAGCTTCGCAGTCGGCGGCGACCCGCCCAGCATACCGGGACACACACCCAGCGAGCGCAAGCTGAACCGGCCGGACATCACGGTGATCGCGACTCCCAGCTCCGGGGGCGCGATGAACCTTTATGGAGCCTTGAAGGGCGACAAGGTCTACACCATCTACATTGATACCCACCAGGGAGTCGCGGTGCTGCAGTTTTCCGATCCGGGCTCGCGCGATACCGGCTTCGATGAAGACCTGACAGCGCCGGAAGCCATCCAAACGGCGCTGCCGCCGGGATTGAAAAGGGCGCGGCTGGTAGTCTCCTGCACCATGGACCGCGCCGGGCTGCTGCGCAATGTGAAAATCCTGCAGGGGCCATCGTCGCAAAAGGCCAACCTGGTGATGACGTCACTGTCAAAGTGGCGCTTTCGTCCAGTGCTGCGCGGCAATGACCCTATTTCGGTAGACGCCATCCTGGGGTTCAACGTGGACACGCGGTAAGAATCAAAATCGCCACAGAGACTCAGCGGAAGCAATTGAAGATTTAAGATTGTCGATCCAGATCGAAACCGTGGTCTCACGCACGTTCAATCGCCCAATCTTGAATAGGTCTTCTCGTGCCACTATGTCATGGGAAGAAATAAGGCTACGGTAGTGGCTTTACGCGGGCGAAGAGAATGGCGCGATGGTCGTCGTAGAGCACGCGCCATTGGGGCAGCTCTTTGAGGGCGTTGGAGAGGGTCCACTCCGGCGGAATCAAAACCCAGTTCACTTTCTGCTTATCGAGCACTTCCTGCCAGCCCGGTTGGATGTCCTTCAGCTTGATGTAATCGCGAACAAATGGCTCGCCGTAGAAGTCGTGGCGGTCGTCCATGAACACTTTGTACCCGGGCCCGAGGCGGTAGATGAGATATCCGCCCCAGTAGTCGGGATTGAAAACCTGGGAGCGAATGCCGCGGGCGGCCAGGAAATCGGCGGCGGCCACAGGAAAGCGCTTGCCGTCAAAATGAGCGCGCACGAGAGGCCGCGCGCCCAGGCGGCCGCCTTGCAGGCAAACCACAAAGGTAATGACCACCGCCGCCAGGGGAAGCAGGTGGCCGCGCAAGCCAAGTTCGGTACGCGCCATGCGGGCGGCAAAATTCTTCCAGCGCAGGAACAGGTTGCGGGCGCGAGGGGCAAGTTCTTCGGCGGAGCCGGCCCGCTCCACCGCCCCCGCCAGCAGGGGTGTAACACTCAGCACCAGCAGGATGGAAGCGATGGGAATGTTTCTGGCGGCATACAGGCCGAAATAAACGCTGAACAAAATCACCAGTAAATGGCTGGCGCGCAGATGGGAGCGGTTTACCGCCAGGCCGAGCAAGCTGAGCAGCAGCAGTGCGGCGAAGAATTTCTCTGCCGCGCCGTGAAAATTGGGAGAGAGAAATTCCTGGATGTTGTTCATGTAGAAGCGGCTGCCGAGGTAAGCGTGAATGTGCAGCCATAGCCCGTAGCCGTACGGATTGAAGAAAGTGGCCACACCAGCCAGAAGCCCAACCATCCCCAGCCGGCGGGCGGCAATTTTCGCGGTGGCGCGCCCGCTGGGTTCGTGCGCGGCGAGGGTTTCCCAGAGCGCACCCAGGAAATACAAACCGACCAGCGCCAGGCCCACCAGGAAGCCGCCGTGGAGGTTCACCCATAGCAGCATGAGCGCGGGTAACCAGTAGAGCCGGCGTAAGGTGCGCGTCGAACCGGGCGCGGTGGCGCTCTCCAGGATGTTCCAGAAAATAAGGGTAAAGACCCAGGTGAACAGGTGCGGGCGGGCGAGGAAATGAATGCTGGAGGCGAAAATCGCCAGCACCACCAGGACGGCGGCAATCAGCGGATAACGGTTGCGGGCCACTGCCTTGCGAAACAGCCCGGCGAAGGTACCGGCGATCAGCAGGGCGCTGAGAAACACAACACCATTCAGCCCCATGCGGCTGTATATAATCCCCGCCGCCAGGTCGTAAAGCCACTCCCAGGCGAACCATGGGTGCCCCGGCATGGTGTAAGAGAAGGAGTCCTGGCGCGGGATGGCATGGGTGGCAAGCATCTGCTGTCCGGCTCGGATGTGCCAGCCGGTACCGGCATCCCCAAGAAGTCGCTGTTGCAGGCCGCCATAGGTAAGTGCCAGTAGCAGAAGAAGAAAGATGACATCGGCGATGGAAGGCATCAGCGCTCGGAACCACCAGGGGGAGCCGGGCGGAGGAGAAACGGAGGGCGTCGGCCGCACGACGGCCAAGTGGGGCGACGCGGTGTGGCTCCCGGTGGTCATGAGATGCCTGAGGGTTGACCCATCTTAACCGACCTTCACCGGTAAAGGAATTGCCGGTTCGGTCAATTTGACCTGCCATCGGACTTCCCGCCAGTCTCCCAAAATTGCACACTGTTTTCGACAAATTCGCTTGCAAGTTGCGGGATTCGGCATAGACTGACGCTACTTTGCGCACTCGTCACTCCCGACCAGCCTGAATCTGGTTGCGACCAATGGGGATCAGGGTCATGGGGAACACCATCCTTTGTGTGGACGACGAGCACCACGGGCTGATGATCCGGCGCATGCTCCTGGAGAGGGTCGGCTATTCGGTTCTGACCGCCGAGACCGCTCACGAGGGACTGGCGTTGTTCAGCCGCCAGCCGGTGGATGCGGTGGTGCTGGACTACTATTTGCCGGATGTGGACGGGGCGCGCGTCGCCACCGCCATGCGCCTGATCAAACCTGAAGTGCCCATCATCCTGTTCTCGGTGCAGTGGTCCCTGCCGGAGGACACGGGCACAGTCGCCGATGCGGTGCTGGGCAAGGGCCAGCATCCGGTTGGGCTGTTAAACACGCTGGATGAACTTCTGAGGCTGCGCCGCGAGCAGAGCGCGTAGCGCACGGGCCGAACATCGCATCCCACCTAAGCAGACGTTGCCAACAACGCCTCTACTCGAAACCAAAGCAAAACCGGCAGCGTGGCGCCACCCGAGTTTCGCGGGCGAGAGCCTACTTTGAGCGCAGCCGAAGAGGCGCCCGCGCCACCAATTGCTCTACCATCTAGTGAGGAAAGAAAGGAGGAGCGCATAATGCACGACAGCAAGAATCTGGCCGGAGAGGTGGGAGTTGTCACTGGCGGCGGGCGCGGCATCGGAGCTGCCATAGCGGCCAGGCTGGCGGAGCTGGGCGCCACGGTGGTGATCTGCGGGCGCAGCCATGGCCCAGTGCATAAGACGGCACAGCGCATTCGTGCAGCGGGCTCCAAATGCGAAGCCATGGAGTGCGACGTTACCGACCTGGGCTCAGTGGAGAAGCTGGCCTCGCGGGTGGAGCAGACCTTTGGACGGACTGACATCCTGGTGAACAATGCCGGGGTGGGAGGCTTCGCCACTCCTCTGCACCAGCTGCCGCCGGAAGAATGGGAGCGCACCCTGAACACCAACTTGCGCGGCGTGTACTACATGATTCGCAGCTTTGCTCCCCTGATGATTCGCGGCGGCAAGGGCGACATCATCAACATCTCTTCCGGCGCGGGCAAGAATCCGCTGCCTAACGGCGCGGCCTACGCCGCTTCCAAATGGGGGCTGAATGGACTCAGTTACTCTATTGCCGAAGAGCTGCGCAACTACCATATTCGCGTGGCATTGATCTGTCCGGGGTCGGTGCAAACGGAACTGGGGCCGCACACCGGCAAGGATCCCAAAAAGATGCTGCAGCCCCAGGACGTGGCCCACGTGGTGGGAATGATGGTGACGCAGGCGCCGCAATCGTTTGCCAGCGAGGTGGTTCTGCGGCCTACCCAGAAACCTTAATGTACGAAAGTAACCACCTATTACAGGTTATTCATTTAAAGAGCGTTCGGCGACCGCTGGAAGCACCTCTGGGGGGCGATTCAGGCTAATTATTTCGCCCACAAGGGTTTGTCTTCACCTGCCAGCGGATGCTACCATCCGAAGGGATTGAACGGTTCGGTAGCGGGCCTTTTTGCCTGGCCGGCATTTCTCAAAGCTCCAGGAGGTCTTTTATGGCAGACGACAGCGGAAATGGATTCATGTGGTTTTTGGCAGGACTGGGAATTGGGGCTCTGGTCGGGGTGCTATATGCGCCACGCTCGGGCGCGGAGACGCGGGAAGCTATTCTGGACAAGGCCGAGGAAGGCCGCGATTTCGTAAAGAGCCGTGCCCGCCAGGTTCGAGACCAGGCCGGCGACTGGGTGGAACGCGGCAAGGATGTGGTGGGACAGCAGAAGGAGCAGTTTCGCTCCGCCTTTGAAGCCGGGCGGCAGGCGTATCGTGAGGCAACCACTGAGGGCACCACGCCCAAAAGCTAAGGGCAAGGGAGCCAAGCGGCCTCATACAACGGATTTGTATGGAACACCTTAACCTTTTTATCGCTCTCACAGCGGTAGCCATCGCGCTGCAAGCGCTGGTGCTGCTGGGGATTTTTCTCTCCTTGCGCAAGACCAGCGCCAAGGTGGATACGCTAACCACGGAAATGCGCACGCGGGCGCTGCCGGCGGTGGAGGCGGCGCAGTCTCTGATTACCGCATCGGCGCCCAAGCTGGAGGCAATTGTCAGCGACGTGCACACCACCACTGCCCTGGTACGCGGACAGGTGGAGCGCCTGGACAACACGGTCAACGACATTATTGACCGTACCCGGCTGCAGGTGATCCGCGCCGATGAACTGGTCACGCGCACGCTCGATCGCGTGGAGGACACGACGGAAACCCTGCAACATACCGTGGTATCTCCGGTGCGGCAACTGACCGGCATCATGCAGGGAGTTTCGGTTGGGCTGGGAGCTTTGTTCCGCGCACGGAACAGGCGCCGCCATGGCGGCAATGGCATGGGTGAGGCCCAGGACGAAATGTTTATCTAGCCGCTGAATAGCTGGCCGGCTTCTTAGCTGACTGGCTGTCAGCGCGAGGGGTACAAACCTTCAATCCCACAGCTGAAACCTCTTTGACTTCGCTCAGAGCAGTTGGCAGCATTTGATAACCAGTTAGCTACGCAATCCAGCCTCCGCCTACCACGACCTCGCCATCGTAGAACACGGCTGCCTGACCGGGGGTGATGGCGCGCTGCGGCTGATCAAAGGTAACGACGGCTTCATCAGCGCTCGTGGCTTCAACCGTAGCGCTGGCCGGCTCATGGCGGTGGCGGATTTTCACTCCCAGGCGCAACCTGGTTGTGGGCTGCTGCAGCGCAATCCAGTTCACCCGCTTGGCGTGCAGGCTGCGGGAGTAGAGCTGCTCGCCGCCACCCACAACAACTTGCCGCCCCTCGCCGTTGATCTGGAGAACGTATAACGGCGAGCCCGTGGCCACGCCCAGTCCCTTGCGCTGACCCACAGTGAAGTTGTGAATGCCGGAATGCGTGCCCAGCACTTCCCCGCTGCTGCTGACCAGTTCGCCCGCGGTTTCAGGAAGTGATTCACCCTGCTCGGCAAGATAGGCGTCCAGAAATTTCTTGTAATCGCCGCCGGGCACGAAGCAAATCTCCTGCGAATCGGGCTTGTCGGCGAGCGCCAGTCGGTGGCGGCGGGCGATCTCGCGCACCTCGGACTTCAGCAAGCCACCCAGGGGAAACAGGGTGCGGCTAAGCTGCTCCTGCGTAAGGCCGAAGAGGAAATAGGTCTGGTCGCGGGAGGAGTCCACGGCGCGCTTGAGCAGCCAGCGGCCGCCGGCGCTATCAAACTCGATGCGGGCGTAATGGCCGGTGGCCAGGCGCTCGGCGCCAATCTGCCGGGCGGTAATCAGCAGCTGGTCAAACTTCAAGTGATTGTTGCACAGGCTGCAGGGGATGGGCGTGCGCCCGCTCAAGTACTCGGAGACGAAGGGCCGCACCACTTCCTGCTCGAAGCGCTGCTCGTGGTTAACCACGTAATAAGGGATGCCGATGGTTTCGGCGACGCGGCGGGCGTCATAGACGTCATCGAGCGAGCAGCAGCGACCCTGCACCGCCTCGGGCATGCCGTCGCGGCCGGCCAGGCGGCGCTGGTTCCACAGCTGCATGGTCAGTCCGACCAGGTTGTAGCCATCGGCGCGCAGCATGGCCGCGACGGTGGAGGAGTCCACACCGCCCGACATGGCGACGGCGATGGTAGGAGAATCAGTCATTAGCGGAAATCAGCAGTTAGCAATTAGCAGTTAGCATTTAGCCGGTAACGGCTAAGTGCTGATTGCTAACTGCTAATTACTGGTGTTGCCGGCGACAGCTCGCGTAGCCGGGCCACCGCCTGCGGAATCAGGGCCAGGGCCAAATCCACCTCTTCCGCCGTGTTCTGCTTGCCCAGGCTGAAGCGGATGCTGGCGCGAGCGCGCTCCGGGCGCAAACCCATGGCAGTGAGCACATGCGAAGGCTCGATGGCACCGGAAGAACAGGCCGCGCCGGTGGAGGCCGCCAATCCCTTCAGGTCGAGGGCAATCACCAGGGCTTCGCCTTCAATGTAATCGAAATAAATATTGGTGGTGTTGGGCACGCGCGGCGCGCTGCCGCCGTTAACCTCGGCCGCGCTAACCGCAGCCAGAACGCCGGCCTGCAGGCGATCGCGCAGCGCAGCCAAATGCGGGACGCCGCCATCGCTCAGCCCGCGAAGAGCGATTTCAGCCGCCTTGCCTAAGGCCACGATAGCGGGCACATTCTCAGTTCCGGCGCGGCGCGAGCGCTCGTGGCTGCCGCCGTAGAGCAAAGGCTGCAGCAGGGTTCCCTTGCGCACGTAGAGCGCGCCAATGCCCTGCGGCGCGTGCATCTTGTGCCCGGAGATGGAGAGCAGGTCGCAGGCGATACGCTTCACGTCTATGGGCACCTTGCCTGCCGCCTGCACAGCGTCGGTGTGGAAGTACACATCGGCTTCGGCGGCAATGCGGCCAATCTCCGCCACCGGCTGCAGCACGCCAGTTTCGTTGTTGGCCATCATGATGCTGATGAGGCGCGTGTTGGGCCGCAGCGCCCGGCGCACATCCTCGGGATTCACCAGCCCCTGGCCGTCCACCGGAACGTAAGTAACCTCGCAGCTGATTTCCTGCAGACGCTTGCCGGAGTTCAGCACCGCGTGGTGCTCGATGGTGGAGGTGATCAGGTGGTCCCCAGGCTTGACCAGACCAAATATGGCGAGATTGTCGGCCTCGGTGCCGCCGCTGGTGAAGACCACTTCGGAAGCGCGGCAACCGAGCAGCGTCGCCACCGAATCGCGCGCCCGCTCCACCGCGGCCCGGGTCTCCTGGCCGTGATGATGGATGGAGGAGGCGTTGCCGAAGCGCTCGTTGAAATAAGGGCGCATGGCCTCCAACACCTCCGGCAGCACCGGCGTGGTGGCATTGTTGTCGAAATAAACGCGGCGAAGGGACCCCACGGCTCTATTCTAACGCGAGGGAGCTAAGTTGGTGGAAGCTAAGTATTTACCACTCGGCAATTGGGAGTTCGCCGGGAAGCCTTCTAGACACCTGTCCAAAGAGAATGGCCCCGTCATCCGCGGCCATCAACCGTGGTGTAGCACTCTGTCAATCCAATTCTAGAGCTTGCCTCAGCAATGTGAGGTTACTGAGGGGAGGTTATCTCTGCCTTTTCTCCCCGTTTTACCATCCTCCCTGAACTAGACCTAGGAGTGGATCCGGCGGGACTCGAACCAGCATTTGCGACTGTGACAGAGTGCCGTGTTCCCATTACACCACGGGCCTTGTTCACATGATGAGGCCCCAGTACTAATTACGGCTGTGACTACCCTCGGTTAGGTGAAAATCGAATCCCGAATCAGGAAGACACAGGTCTCAACGCCGCTCCATAGGCACATACTTCTGCGGGTAGACGGGGCCGACGTAGTCGGCGCGGGGCCGGATGAGGCGGTTGTCATCGAGTTGCTCGATAACATGCGCCGCCCAGCCGCTGATGCGCGACACGGCAAATATCGGAGTAAAGAGGTCGAGGTCAATGCCCAGCACGTGGTAAGTGGAAGCAGAATAAAAGTCCACGTTGGCGTTGAGCTTCTTTTCCGTGTTCATCAGCTGCTCGATTCGGCGCGACATTTCGAACCACTGGCGCTGGCCGCTGGAAGCGCCCAGTTGCTGGGACATCTGCCGCAGGTGAGTGGCGCGCGGATCTTCGGTGTGATAAACACGGTGGCCGAAGCCGGGAATTTTCTTCTTCTGAGCCAGCATGCCCCGCACGTGCTCCACCGGATCAGCGCCGGTTTTGGCGATGCTCTCCAAGATGCGGAAAGCAGCCTCGTTGGCGCCTCCGTGCAGGGGTCCTTTGAGCGCGCCGATGGCGGAGGTAACCGCGGAATGCATGTCAGACAGCGTGGCCGCCGTGACCCGGGCGGCAAAGGTGGAGGCATTCAATTCGTGGTCGGCATGCAGGATGAGCGCGATGTCGAAGGCGCGCTCGGCGGTGGGCGAAGGCTTCTCGCCGTTCAGCATCAGCAGGAAATTGGCGGCGTGCGAGAGCGAGGGATCCGGCTCAACCACCGGTTTGCCTTTGCGGATGCGGTCGTAGGCGGCCACGATCATGGCCATCTGCGAAGTCAGGCGGATGGCCTTGCGCACATTGGCGTCGTGATCGTTGGCTTTCTCGTCCGCATCGTAAAACGAGAGGGCGGAAACGGCGGTGCGCAGCACGTCCATAGGCAGGGCGTGCTTGGGGGCCTGGCGCAGAAAATTGATGATGGAAGCGTCCAGTTTGCGCTCGTCGGCCAGGCGCGAACCCAGGTCCTGCAGTTCCCCGCGGCTGGGGAGCTTGGCAAACCACAGCAGGTAACAGGTTTCCTCGAAGCTGGAATGTTCAGCCAGTTCGTGGATATCAATGCCGCGATAGGCCAGGATGCCGCGGTTACCGTCTATAAAACAGATGCTGGAGGTGGTGGCGACAATGCCCTCCAAGCCCTTGGGAGGATGTGCAGCCGTGATACTGGACATAGGGTCCTTTCGCACCTGGCGCCGGGCGGCGGCGGTTGCGCACGGACCGCTGTGACGGGCGTCACGCAACTCATTGTTATACATCACTTTGCGTGAGTTTTCCAATGCGCCGCCGCCGCTGAAATCGTATAGTTAAGAGTTTTCTCCGACCCGCGGGCAAATTTCTCTCGCTCGCCCGTGAGCCGTACCTCTAAGGAGTACTTCCTATGATGAGACGCGCTTTCCTGCTTAGTTGGCTGCTAGTTTTTTTTCTTACTTCGGTGGCCCTGGCGGACCCGGGCATGTGGCTGTTCGAGGCCTTCCCCAGCGCCAAGGTGAAGGCAAAGTATGGCTTTGATCCCACGGCGCCGTGGCTGGAACATGTCCGATTGTCGTCGGTGCGCTTCAATAACGGCGGGTCGGGCTCATTCGTTTCCGCCGACGGGCTCACCTTCACCAATCATCACATCGCCGCCGAATGCATTCAACAGCTCTCCACCGCGGGCAAGGATTACATGAAGACCGGCTTCTTCGCGCGCACTGAGGCGGAAGAATTGAAGTGCCCTGCCTATGAACTCAACCAACTGGTGGGCATTGAAGACGTAACCGCGCCGGTAAAGGGCGCAGTGAAGGCGGGAATGCCGGCCGCCGAAGCGGGCCAGGCGCAGCGCGCCGAGATGTCGAACATCGAGAGCCAGTGCACGAAGAAAACCGGCCTGCGCTGCGACGTGGTCACCCTCTATTCGGGCGAGGCCTATCACCTTTACCAGTACAAGAAGTACACCGACGTACGCCTGGTGTTCGCGCCCGAGTTCGACGCCGCCTTTTTCGGAGGTGATCCCGACAACTTCGAATACCCCCGCTACGACCTGGACATTTCGTTTTTCCGGGTGTACGAGAACGGCAAGCCGGCCCACCTGAACAACTATTTCCGCTGGTCGCCCACGGGGGTGAAGGACAAAGAACTGATTTTCGTTTCCGGCAACCCTGGTTCGACCGGGCGGCTGCTGACTATGGCGCAGCTGGAGTTTCTGCGCAACGTGGACTATCCCTCGCGCCTGAAGAATTACCAGCGGCGCATCAGCATGCTGGAGAAATTCAGCGCCGAGTCGCCGGACAACGCGCGCATCGGGCAAGAAGATTTGTTCCTCTACCAGAACTCGTTGAAGGCGGTAACCGGCTATCTCTCCGGCCTCAAAGACGACCAGATGATGGCACAGAAGGCCGCGGAAGAGAAGAAACTGCAGACTTTCGTTCTCCAGGACGCCGGGCGGCGGGCGGAATTCGGCGATCCCTGGACGGCCCTGGCCAAGTCCATGCAGGTGCAGAAGCAGATTTACCTGCCCCTCACCTATGTGGAACGGATGCGCGGCTTCAACGCCGGCCTGGCGGTGTATGCGCGCGACCTGGTGCGCGGCGCCGAGCAGCGGGCCAAGCCCAATGGCGAACGCTTGCGCGAATTCCGCGAGTCCGCCCTGCCCTCGATGGAAGAGCAACTGTTCTCCACCGCACCCGTCTACAAGAACCTGGAGACGGCGGAACTGGCTGATTCTCTCGCCGGCATGCAGGAAGCCATGGGCGCGCAAGATCCGGCCGTGCGCGAGGCCCTGAACGGCAAAACGCCAGAAGAGCAAGCGCGCTACCTGGTCGAGAACACCAAACTGCAGGATGTGGCGGTGCGCAAGGAGCTGTGGAACGGAGGCGAGGCTGCCATCAAGGCCAGCACCGATCCACTGATTGTGCTGATGCGGCAGATTGAGCCGCAAGCGCTCCAGGTGCGCAAGCAATATGAGGACGAAGTGGAGTCAGTAGCACGGCGTGACGGGGCGCTGCTGGCCAAAGTGCGTTTTGCCATGGGGGGTCTGAGCGAACCACCGGACGCCGGCTTTACCTTGCGCCTCAGCTATGGCGAGGTAGAAGGCTATACCGCGGGCGGCAAGAACTTCCCCTACTACACCACCATGGGCGGCGCCTATCAGCATGCGGCAGCGCACGGCAACAAGCCTCCCTACCAACTGCCGGAGAGCTGGATGACGCATAAAGGGCAGGTGAAGCCGGCGACGCCACTGAACTTTGTTAATACGGCGGACATCATCGGGGGCAACTCCGGCAGTCCGACGTTGAACAGCAAAGGCGAGGTGGTGGGCATTATCTTCGACGGCAACATCGAGTCCTTGCCCTGGAATTTCGAATACAGCGATAAGGTGGGGCGTTCCATCAGCGTGGATTCGCGGGGAATTGTGGAGGCCCTGCGGGCTATCTATGGCGCCAATCGCGTGGTGCAGGAACTGCAGAGCGGACATGAGGTGAGGGGGCAATAGGGGGCACGGCTCTCCTACTCGGTGGCCGGAGTTGCCGAGGGAGCGTATTTTTTCTGCAGGTAGGAAGTTAAATTCTCCTCCAGGTCGGAGTAGTGCATCTGGGTGACGGAGTAGAGAGCGGCGTCGGGCGAGTCGCCATCCGCCAGCCGCCGCAGAATATGCTGCAGCCCGTCCATGCCCCAGCTCTGCCGCAGATAGTCGGCGGCCAGTAAAGCTTCGGCATAGGCGACAACCGCCTGGTTGGTGTTCAGGCGCGCAAAGGGCCCATCCAGGTAGTGGAATGGAATTTCCTTCTTAGCCTGAAACATGCGCGCCAGCGCCGGACCGTAATAGTCGTCACTGCGGCCCTCCATCAGCTGCGCCAGGCCTTCATTGAGCCAACTGGGGCAGTTGCCGCGCGTAACCATGTGCACAAAGGAGTGCGTCAGTTCGTGCTTAAGGACATGCTGCAGTTCCGGAGTCATGCTGCTGACGCCGGAGATGGGAATGCGCAGCTTGCCGTCATTCACGCCTCCGGACCAGGAGGGTGCCTGCGTAATATCGAAAAACTGGGTATTGGTATAGAGGATGACCGAGATGTGCTGGCTGGGGGTGTAATTCAGCTGGCTGCTGAGGTCGCGATATTCGTCTTCCAGCGTGTCCAGCAAGTTGCGCTGCAACGCCAGGGGAGTTTGGGCCCCTTCGTAGCGCAGGGTGAAATGCCAGCTGTCGCTTTGGTTGAAGTTGCTTTGGACATCAAGCTCGTGCTGGGTTCTCTGCAGCACTTTTTGCACCCAGTCAATAGGGCGCAGAGCCACCGATTGTTTGAAAGCGGTTACGGCATCGGGTAGCCGGTCCACGTTGTAGCAGGCCAGCCCAAGCAAGGCAAAGGTAAGCGCGTCCGGCTCCACGCGGGTAAGTTTTTCCGCGGCGGCGGCCGCCTGATCGTTCTGGTTGTTTTCCGCCAGGCCGACCATGTACCACTCCAGGGCAATGGGATCCTCTGGGGCGAAGGTCAGCGCATGCTCAAAGTATTGCGTAGCCTCCGCGGGATGACCATGGTCAAGCTCGAAGCGGCCGGCCTCCATGTAGGCCAGCTTGGTGAACTGCGGCTTCCCTTCCTGCTCGATTTGCCAGAGAGCGCCGTCATAGACGCGTCCATTGGCCAGAATGCGGTCCAGCAGGGCGGCACGCTGCCTGGCTTCGTCGGCCGTGATAGCCGGACGAAGCAGAGGCAAGCGGGTGCGGGCCGCCTGCGATTTGGGCGCGGCTGGAGCGGGCGCGGCGGCCGGACCTGGGCCCACCGTCACCAGATTGGTTTGCGCGGTGGAACCGATGGATATGCCTAATCCGCTATCGTGGTCAATGCGCTCCACCGAGGACTTAGGAACGGTGTACCTGGTGGTGCCGACAAAATAATCCACGCTGGCGCCGTTTTCGAACACCTTATCCACGGTGATAAAGGTGCCGTTTTTGAAATGAATAGTGTCCGCCCCGGCAGACGCGCATACGGCAAGCAGAAGCAGGAAGCCGGTAAGGATACGGTGAACGGACATGGCAGCCAGCGCTAGGGTAGCAGCCGGCGGAAGCCTGTCAATGAGACTTTTGTCCGGTTTCTGACTGCAGAACGGAGGGCGCCACGCAGGAACAATCCATCTGTATCGGTATGGGCGCCGGAGGCCGAATTACTGGAAAGCGGCCTGGCCGCGGGAGGTGAAAACAATGTACTTATAGCCAATGAAGTTCCAGATGAAACTGCCGGCGGTGCCTACCAGGGCGGCCGCCGAGGGCCATAGCTTCTCCAGGCCTGCAATGGGAGGAACGAAAGTGGCGACGTAAGAAGCGGTGCCCACATTCACCACCGCGCCAATCAGGCTCACAATCAGGAACTGGCTTCCGGAGCGAACCAGACTTTTTTGCCGACCGGTGGCCCGGAAAGTCCAGCTGCGATTCAGGTAGTAGCTGTTCATCACGGCCACCATGAAAGAGGTGGTCTTGATGAGCATGAAGTGGAGGCCTTTTTCACCGGTGTGGGTGGCCTGAATGAGGAGGTTGAGCACCCCCAGGTCAACGAAAGTATTGATAATGCCAACAATTACGAAGCGCCAGGCTTCGGTACGGAGCTGTCCCTTGGTGGGAAGTGAGGAGAGACCCGCCCCCGAGGGATCGGGCGCTCCAGGCTGTACGCTGGGGCTTGTAAGCATCGTCAACTCTCACCCATAACGTAACCGCCAGGCCTTGCCGCCCACACTGGCCGGGGAAAGGGCAGTGCCAGCATTGCGGCTCGGGCTTGGCTCTGTCTGCCCGACGCGAACTTCATTCTAAACCTACAACGGCCCGCTGGTCATCCTCGCGCGCAAATGATGTCGGCGATCCTCTGCGCCGCGCGTCCATCCCAGAGAGGCGGGACACTACCCTGCTTCCTTTGGCCGCGCAGGAGGCTGCAAACCTCCGCCTGCAGGCGCTGCAAATCGCGTCCCACCAGGATGTTAGTTCCAACCGTGACCGTCACCGGGCGTTCGGTGCTCTCCCGCAAGGTAAGGCAAGGCACACCCAGGAAAGTGGTCTCTTCCTGGATGCCGCCGGAGTCGGTGATGACCACTGTGGCACGCTGCTGGAGGGCCAGGAATTGCAGGTACGACTGAGGCTCCCAAAAGTGAAAATTCCCGCCGGGCTGGAAACCAAGCTGAGCAATTCGCTGCCGGGTACGGGGATGGATGGGAAAAATGACCGCCGTTTCGCTGCTGATCTCGCCCAGTACGCGCAGGATGCCTTGCAGCATTTGCGGGTCATCCACGTTGGAGGGCCGGTGAAGGGTGACCAGGGCGTAGCGCGGAGGCAGGGCCGCTGGCAGCGCGGAGGTGGCCTTAGGCAGCAATCGCACCAGGGTGTCAATCATGACATTGCCGACAAAGTGAACGCGCTCCGCGGGTATGCCCTCGCGCAGCAGGTTCTCGTCTCCGTCCTGTGAGGGAGTAAACAGCAGGTCGGCAATCTGGTCGGTGAGCAGGCGGTTAATCTCCTCCGGCATGCGGCGGTCGAAAGAGCGCAGGCCGGCCTCCACGTGGGCGACCGCGATACCGAGCTTGCTGCACACCAAAGCGGCGGCGATGGTGGAGTTCACATCGCCATAAACCAGCACCAGGTCAGGCCGGGCCTGTTCGACCACCGGCTCGAAGCGCATCATGATCTGCCCGGTTTGGGCGGCATGGGTGCCGGAGCCCACCGCCAGGTTAAAGTCGGGTTGCGGAATCTCCAATTCCCGAAAGAAGACGTCCGACATGTTGGGGTCGTAGTGCTGCCCGGTATGGACCAGTATCTGGCGCAGGCCGGACTTTTCGGCCAAAGCCCGCATCACCGGCGCCGCTTTCATGAAATTCGGCCGCGCTCCTACCACGTGTGCGCAGTACATGCCCCTGGGTCCGCCTCCGCGGGGCGCGCCATCAGCGCGCCTCAATCAAGTACACCATGAAATAAAGGCAAAGGAGAAGCAGAGCACCTTTGATGAACCAAACTGCTACATCCATAAGTTCCAAGCCTCGAGCCTCAAATTCGCGCATGGGACAAAATCCCACGTTGAAAGCTTCTTTTCGGAGCACCCGAAGAGGACTGCTATCCCGAGTATAAGGTCACGCATTTTCCAGATCCCGCGAGGGCAGGGCTGGGAGTGGCTTAAGACTATTCCGTCAAGCAAGAAAATACGATGAGAGCGCCCGCTGCAAGCTGGGAATATCAAGGCAGGGCACTTTCGATTCATACTTGGCAGCCCAGCAGACCTGGTTTACCAGGTCGCGAGGATAACAGGGCCGGAGGGGCTCTCCGGCTTCCTGCAGGGCGGCGATAACGGAATCTACGACTTCACTCCGGCATTCGAGCTGGTTCTGCGCGCAGACACGGCGGAATATCTCGTGAAATGCTTCGCTGCCGACGGGATCGAGCTTGATCTTGGTTTGCACGCGGCGGAGGAAGGCAGCCTCGACCACCTCGGCCGGGTTCAGATTCGTGGCAAACACCACCATCACGTCGAAAGGCACCTCAATCTTCTTGCCGCTGCGCAGGGTGAGGAAATCAATTTTGCGGTCCAGCGGCACCACCCAGCGGTCGAGCAACTCCGAAGGGCGCATGCGCTGGCGGCCGAAATCGTCAATAATGAGCACCCCGTTGTTGGACTTCATCTGCACCGGGGCGCTATAGAAACGAGTGGCGGCATTAAAGCCCAAGTCCAGCATGTCGAGGGTCAACTCGCCGCCCACCACCAGCTTGGGACGCCGGCACAGTTCCCAACGCCGGTCAACCCCTGGTGAGGGCAGTTCGAAGGCGCTATGCACCACCGGGTCATAGACGGAAATGATGTCCCCGTCCACTTCGATCGCGTGAGGAATCCAGATGTGGTGCTCGCCGAAGACCTCGCCGAGCCTCTCGGCCACGCTGGTCTTGCCGGTTCCGGTGGGGCCGTAGAGAAAGATGGCACGGCCCGATTGCACGGCTGCCCCTAGTTTGGGAAGCACATCGGGTTCGAGCACCAGGTCGGCGAAGGCTCTATCCAGATCCGCGGGCCGGATGTCCTTGCCATTGCCCGCCTGCGTCCGAACCTGGGAAGCGTAATCCTCCAGCGAAACCGGAGCCGCGCCCGCGTAGTGATTCATGTCCAGCAACTGCTGGGCCCGCTCTCTTCCCTTGGCGCTGCAGGTCAGGCGGTGAATGTTGCCCACCATGCCGGTGACTTCGCACAACTGCTCGCGGCGGAGAAACCAGAAGATTTCCTGCGCCACCGCCAGGTTAAGCCGCAAGTGATCCGAAAGATCGAGGGTGGATAATTCCCCGTTCAGGTAAATGATCTTGATGGCCAGCTCGTACAGCAGCATGGGGCGGAGACCGGTATTAGCCAGTGAATCCGGCTCGCGCGGCGCTAGGAGGGAGGAAGGTTGGAATTGCGTTGCGTGGGTGGACACGTAAACTCGCCAGGACCTATAAAGCTGCCCCTACGGGGGGAGCATACCATAGCCGGACGGTACTCGACTCGGTAAAACTGCTCTCGTGTTTGGCGGCTGGAAGCCGATTTTTGCGCTGAAGCTGTAACATTTTG
>DATGGJ010000649.1:0-2311 GCA_035308585.1 Terriglobales bacterium | reverse complement strand
TGGTCGTGCCTGCGGGCAGCGCCAACGACTTTGCCCGGGCTTTGGGATTGCGCACCAAGGCCAGCGCGCTCTGCGCCTGGCAAAAATTTCTAAGCCGCGGCGACAACGTGCGACAGATAGATGTTGGCGTGCTCGAATTCGCGGGCGAGGGCGCCCGCGCCACAAAGCAGCCTATTTACTTTGGCTGCGCAATGGGGGCGGGAGTGGATGCGGAGGCAGCACGGCGAGCCAGTTCCCTGCCCCGCTGGGTGCGCGGCCATGGTGGCTATTTTCTGGCCGCCATTCCCGCCCTGCTCCGTTTTCGGGCCCAACTGATCCGCGTATCAGCCAGCGGACAAGCGGGCGCGTTTCAGCCCATCTCCGAACCCGGTATCCTGGTGGCTGCTGCTAATGCCCCCTGGTACGGGCACGGCATGCGCATCGCTCCTCAAGCCGAGTTTGACGATGGCCAGCTCGAGGTCTGCTTCGTGCGTAACATCACCAAGTTGCGCCTGCTGCGCCTCTTTCCCAAGGTTTACCGGGGCACTCACCTCGGCCTGCGCGAGGTGGAATATTTTCGGGCTGAGCGTCTGCGGATTGAAAGCGAGCGCCCCCTGGAGGTTCACGCCGATGGCGAACCGTTGGGCCAAACGCCGGTGGAGGTGAGCGTGGCCCGGAAGGCGCTGCGGGTGATTGTGGAGTGAAGCAGTCCTCAGTTCTTACTCAGCGGTTAGCTGTAAGTAAAGGCTGCCCACTGGCAACTGACCACTGACCACTGACCACTGGTGTTAAACTACGCCTTCCTATGCCAGAAGAAAGCCAGCCTCAACGACGGGCGCGCGCCCTGCTCTGGGTTCTGATCGGCGGCGGAGCTTTCTTTCTCTTCCTGCTGGCCGTATTCGCCCTGCTTTACATCACCCTGCGCCCATCCGGCGAATCCGCCTCCGTCTTCGGCGGAGACAACAGGATCGGCGTGGTGGACCTGGAAGGGCTGATTGTCACCCCGGAAGTGGTGGTTCGGCAGCTCAAGCGCTTTGGCGATGACGATTCCATCAAGGCCATCATCCTGCACATCAATACGCCCGGCGGCGGCGTGGCGGCAACGGAGGAGATTTACCAGGAGGTGCGCCGCATCGAGCAGGAAAAGCACAAAAAAGTGATCGCCTCGGTGGAAACGGTGGGCGCCAGCGGCGGTTACTTCGTGGCTTCCGCCTGCGACAAGATTTTTGCCGACAAGGGCAGCATTGTGGGCAGCATCGGCGTTATCGCCGAGTGGGTCAACTATGGGAAGCTGCTGGACTGGGCCAAGCTCCAGGACATCACCATGAAGGCGGGCAAACTGAAAGATGCGGGCTCGCCTACCCGCCCCATGACCCCGGAAGAGAAGGCTTATTTTCAGAATTTGTTAGACAACATGCATAGCCAATTCATCCAGGCGGTAGCCGATGGCCGCCATCTGAAGGTGCAGGACGTGCAGGCGATCGCTGACGGCCGGGTGTGGACCGGCGACCAGGCCTTGCCGCTGCGCCTGATTGACCAGATTGGCGATTTCCGCGCCGCGGTGAAGGATACGGCGCGGTCTGTGGGCATTAAAGGTGAGCCCGAATTGGTCAGGCCGCAGACCGAGCGGCGAACCCTCCTCGACCTGCTGTTTGGCGACTTATCCAATTTTCTACCCGACCGGATCAAGCTGCTGCAAAACCAACAGGTTGGCTTTTATTACGTCTGGCGGTAAACTCAGGCTTCCGTACGAGTAGTGCAAAACCGCTGTTTCCCCGCAGCGGCTTCGCGCGCCCCATGTCTTCCCCAGTCGTTACTGTCGGCCAGACCATTTCCCACTACCGCCTTCTGCGCAAGCTGGGCGGCGGCGGGATGGGAGTAGTGTATGAGGCGGAAGACCTCGGCCTCGGGCGCCATGTGGCGCTGAAATTTCTCCCCGACGAGCTTTCTAACGACGCGCAGGCGCTGGATCGCTTCCGCTGGGAAGCGCGCGCCGCTTCCGCCCTGAACCATCCCAACATCTGCACCATTTACGAAATCGGGGACGCTGCCGGCCAGACCTTCATCGCCATGGAACTGCTGGAAGGCAAGACCCTGGGCGAGATTATGCACGGCCTCCCTCTGCCCCTGGAGCAAGTGGTGGACTGGGGCATTCAGATCGCGGAAGCGCTCGATGCCGCGCACTTGAAGTGCATACTGCACCGCGACGTCAAGCCGGGAAACATCTTCCTTGTCCAGCGGGGTCACATCAAGCTGCTCGACTTCGGCCTGGCCAAGCCGACCCTGGAGCGGCGGTTGGAGCAAACCGTTAATGAGCCCACCATGGCCCTGC
>DATGGJ010000648.1:0-5359 GCA_035308585.1 Terriglobales bacterium | reverse complement strand
GGCTCGCCATAAGCCGCTCATCTGCTCCTGGGCGATGGAAAAGCATTGCGAGATTACTTCAAAGACGTGCCGCGGGCCGCTGGCATCGCACCAGTGCGAACGCAGATACACACCGATGACCTTGTTGGCTCCCATTTCGTGCAGGGGCACGGTAGGCACGGTATGGGCCAGCATGCCATCCACCAGCAAACGGCTGTTGATCTGCACCGGCAGGAACATGCCCGGATAAGCGCAACTGGCGCGCACCGGTTCGATGAGCTCGCCGGAGCGGAAGACCACGCCTTCGCCGCTGATGAAGTCGGTGGCCGTCACCGCCAGGGGGATGCGGAGCTCCTCGAAAGTACGCACTTTCAGAACGCGCTTCAGAAATCCCACCATGCGCTCGTTGCTGGCGAAACCGTAGCGCGAAAGGGTCCAGCGGGCGAAGTCACGGAAGCGCACCACCGCCGCCATTTCCGCCAGCTCCGCGGCCGACATGCCGGCGCAATAGGCGGCGCCGATGACCGCGCCCACGCTGGTGCCGGCCACGCAAGCAACAGGAATCTCGGCTTCTTCCAGCGCCTTAAGCACGCCGATGTGGGCCAGGCCGCGGGCAAAGCCGCCGCCCAGGGCCAACCCTATTTGAGGAACGGGAAGATAAGAAGGCGCCGATAGCGGAGGGGAAACACGGGTCAGTTCGCGCCTGAAGACCTGCAACGAACGCCGCAGCTTACCGAAAGTTCCCAAGTTCGACCCCTAATCCTGCCAGGCCCGGGACAACCGAACTACCCTATCCTTAAGCAATTTCGATGCCAGTCAGCGAAAAATCGCTGTCTTTTACCCTTGCCACTACATATAAACCCCACACGGCAGCTCGGGTTGCTATGACTAAACCCTCTGTTTCTGCTAACTTAGAATAGTCATGCTGCGCGAGTTCTCGGCCGGGGGCGTTGTCCTTAGCTGGCAACAGGGGAAATGGTGGGTGGCGGTGATTGAGCCGCAGAGGGAAACTCCGGCTGACAAAAAGCCACACTCCCGGCGCCAGCCGTCTCCTGTGCTGGCCTTGCCCAAAGGCCTGGTGGACCAAGGGGAAAAGGCGGACCAAACCGCGATTCGCGAGGTGCGGGAAGAGACAGGAGTGGAAGCCGAACTGGTTACCAAGCTGGCTGACATCAAGTATTTCTACGTGCGCAGCTGGGGCGACAATCAGCGGGTTTTCAAAATCGTAAGCTTCTTCCTGCTCCTCTACCGCTCGGGGCAGATCGGCGAAATCAGTGCGGAGATGCGCATTGAAGTGAAGCGCGCGCTTTGGCTGCCGCTGGACGGAGCCACGGAAAAACTCACCTACAAGGGCGAACGCGAAGTAGTGAAGAAGGCGCAGGAATATCTACGGGCGCACCCGGAGCTGGAAGGTGGGCACGCCGAACCGCAAAAGGCTCGCGAGCGAAGGTGAGTGCGCCATAATCGCGATTCCGGGGGTGGAGTATGCGCGGGCTCCTTGGCATGGCCGCGGCCAGCAATCTCGGCGTGGCGGTAACCACCCTGGCCATCCGCGGATGGAACTCCGGCGGGGCGCATGCGGCGGCGCGCAACACAGCGCGTTTTTCCTGCCTGTGGTTCGTGGCGGCATTTGCCGCGCCCGGGGTGGCGCGCCTGGTCCACGGGCTGCCGGCGGGGGCGCGCCTGGTGCAGGCGTTCGTGGCGGCGCACCTGGTGCATTTTGCCGTGGTCGCGGCGCTGATTGCGAGTTTTGAACGCGCGCACCTGGCGCAGAAGCCCGGCCAGTCGGCTGCCGTGCTGCTGATCGGATTCTCGCTGGTGGTGGGCTTAGGAATAACCGCTACGTCTCGAACCTCCCGCCTTTACACCGCGGTAAACCGTGGGATGCTGTACCTGATTTTCCTGATATTCTTTTTTGCCTTCGTCCACAATGCGGTTAAGCCGGTGCGACTGCTGGCGGTTCTTCTTGCCCTGGCGCTCCTGTCCCGACTGGCCACGGCGGCGCAAAATTTGTGGAACCCTGCGAACGCGTAGCGAGTCAAATTTTCAACTCCAAGCTCCAGAGGCGTGTTTGTGAAAAAGACGGTGGTGGCGGTTTTTCTAGTCTGCGTGCTGGCCGAGGCGGCCAGGGCACAACTGCCCAGCGGCAATGTGTTCTTTGGATACTCCTACGCGCACGGCAACCTGGGAGCGCCGGCGCTCCTGCCCGACCAGGGAGGAATAGCGGCCTCCGGAAGCTTCGGCTCGAACGGGTGGAATGCTTCAGGGGAAATAAAATTCCTCCCCCTGATGGGCCTGGTAGGGGATTTCAGCGGCCATTATGGTTCGCAAACTGCGACCACGGTGTGCGGGTTTGTGCCGTTTTGCGTGCCCATCCAGGAACCGATGGACAGCACCGTGTATCACTTCCTGTTTGGCCCGCAGCTTTCTTTTTCCGTGGGCAAAGTGCGGCCGTTTGCGCACGCATTGTTTGGTGCCGGCCACGTCAGTGAAAGCGCTACGGTGCAGTCCTTCTCGGCCTCCGATACCAGTTTTGCGTATGCCCTGGGCGGGGGTCTTGACTACCGGCTGCTGGGGCCGCTGCGCTGGCGGGTGCAGGGAGATTGGCTGCACGATCACTTTTTCGGTTCTGGCCAGAGCAACTTCCGTTTTTCCACCGGCCCGGTGCTGCATTTCTAATCACACGGATATGTGACCCATGCACTTGCGGAAGTAGCGGACACTATGTTCCTAAAATAGAACTCTCACTAAAAATAATTGGAGATTTATCTTGACGGGCCGGGGGGTATTCACTAGAGTGAAGTTAACTTAATAGGGCGCGTGCCGTTGCCATCCTCACCCCACATCTATTACGGCACGCGCCTGACCTGTCTTTGGACCTTTTCCAACCACAAAAGAACACCGCGGTCACAAAAGCAAACACCTTTTTCACCACAAGGGACACGAAGTAAAACCAAGCAAGCTTACTCATTCTTCTCTTAGCATCAGTGCGTCCGGAACCACTCTGGGAGGCAATCCGGGAATTTTGTTCCCTGAATGCGGCCGGGCAGATAGGGTCACGGACGAAAAGTGGCAGGTAGTGGTAAAAAGAACGAGAGCTTCCTGGAGGAGGAAAGCGGGCTCGGAAGCGGTGGACCATTATGGGAAAAAATATTCAGAAGGTTGCAGTTCTGGGCGCGGGAACCATGGGTTCCCGCATAGCGGCCCATCTGGCCAATGCTGGTGTCCAATGTCTGCTGCTGGACATGGTGTCGCCGGGTAAGGAAGCCCGCAACCGCATCGCGGAAATGGGGCTGGAGGGGGCGCGCAAATCAAAGCCGGCGGCCTTCTACGAGCCGGAACTGGCGCGGCTGATCACAACCGGCAATTTTGAAGACGACCTGAACCGGCTGGCGAGCGTGGACTGGATCATCGAGGCGGTGTTGGAAGACCTGGAGATCAAGCGCGCGCTGCTGCGGAAAGTGGAGGCGGCACGCCGCCCGGGGACGATCGTGACCACCAACACCAGCGGGCTGCCGGTGAGCCAGATTGCCGAGGGCTTCTCCGAAGATTTCCGGCGGCATTGGTTTGGGACCCACTTTTTCAATCCGCCGCGCTACATGCGGCTGCTGGAAGTTATTCCCACCCAGGAGACGGACGGAGCCGCGCTCGAGACCATCAGCCATTTCTGCGACGTGCGCCTGGGCAAAGGCATTGTGTTCGCCAAGGACACGCCCAACTTCATTGCCAATCGCATTGGAACGTTTTCAGCTCTGAACGTGATGCGCATCATGCAGGAAATGGACCTGAGCGTCGAGCAGGTGGACGCGCTGACGGGGCCGACGGTGGGCTGGCCGAAATCGGCAACCTTCCGCACCGCGGACTTGGTCGGACTGGATGTGCTGGCGCACGTGGTGAGCAACCTGAAGCAGAACGTGCACGACGAGCGCTCTGACCTGCAGGTGCCGCAATTTCTGCAGGTCATGCTGGAGCGGCGCTGGCTGGGCGACAAGAGCGGAGGCGGCTTCTACAAGAAGAGCGGCAAGGGCGAGAACGCCGAGCGGCTGGCGCTGGACTGGCGCACGCTGGAGTACCGGCCGCGGCAGAAAGGCAGCTTTCCTGCCCTGGAGATGGGACGCAACGTGGACGATACCGGGCAGCGGCTGCGCATGCTGCTGGGCCTGGACGGGTCGGGGCCGCGAAAAGGCGACAAGGCGGCGGAATTCCTGTGGGCCGCGCTGGGCGACCTGTGGACGTACTCGGCCAATCGCATCGGGGAAATTTCCGATTCCATTGCCGACATAGACCGCGCCATGCGTCTGGGCTTCAACTGGGAACTCGGGCCATTCGAGTTGTGGGACGCGGCCGGGGTGGAGCAGACAGTCGCGCAACTGAAGAAGCAGGGCCGGCCGGTAGCGGCCAATGCCGACCGCCTGCTGTCTGCCGGAAAGAGATCGTGGTATGGAGAGGATCGGGAAGCGCCCTCGGGACGCGATTACTTCGACATGGGCGCAGGCAGCTACAAACCCGAGCCCGTGCCTTCGGGAGTCATCCTGCTGCCGGCGCTCAAGAAAGCCTGCCACGTGGTGAAGAAGAATGCGGGGGCTTCGCTGGTGGACGTAGGGGATGGCGTGGCCTGCATCGAGTTCCACAGCAAAATGAACGCGCTGGGCGGCGACATTGTGCAACTGATCACGCAGACGCTGGGCGCGCCGGGGCGGCCGGATTCGGGCGCACTGGGCGCCAACTTCGACGCTTTCGTCATCACCAACGATGCGCAAAATTTCTCCGTGGGCGCCAACGTGATGCTGCTGCTCATGTCCATCCAGGATGACGACTGGGATGAAATTGATGTGGCCATCCGTCAGTTCCAGGGCATGACCCAGGCGATCAAGTTTTCGCCTAAGCCCGTGGCCGTGGCACCGTTTGGCATGACGCTGGGCGGGGGCTGCGAAATTTCGCTGCATGCGCCGGTGCGCCAGCCGCATGCCGAACTTTACATGGGGCTGGTGGAGGTGGGCGTGGGCCTGCTGCCCGGCGGCGGCGGCTGCAAAGAGATGATGCTGCGCGCCCTGGACAGTGCCGAGGCGGTTCGTCCGGGAGGACGCGGCGAGTCGGTGGAACTGGTGGAGGCGATAAAACGCGCCTTCGAGACCATCGCCATGGCCAAAGTATCCATGTCGGCGGAAGAGGCGCGGGGGCTGGGCTTTCTGAGCGAGGGCGACCAGGTCACCATGAACCGCGAGCGGGTGCTGGCGGATGCCAAGCAGCGCGCGCTCGACCTAGCCCGGGCCGGCTACAAGCCTCCGGTGCCGCGCACTGACATTCCGGCTCCCGGGGAAAGCATGCTTGCCACTTTAAAGCTGGGAGTACATCTAATGCGGCAGGGTGAGTACATCAG
>DATGGJ010000647.1:0-1857 GCA_035308585.1 Terriglobales bacterium | reverse complement strand
ACTTCTTCAGCCCGGCAAACGTCATGCGGTTGCTCGAAATCGTACGCGGCAAGGCCACCAGCAAAGAAGTGATCAACACCTGCATGCAGCTTTCGAAGAAGATCGGCAAAGTCGGCGTGTTGGTTGGCAACTGCCGCGGCTTCGTCGGCAACCGCATGTTCCATCCTTACCGGCGCGAGGCCCAGTTCCTGGTGGAAGAGGGCGCCACGGTGGAGACCGTGGACCAGGCGCTCTACGATTTCGGCATGGCCATGGGACCGCTGGCCACCGGCGATCTTGCCGGCCTGGATGTGGGGTGGCGCATCCGCAAGGAACATCGTCATTTGGCAAAACCGGGCGTGCGCCAGCCACTCGCCGAAGACCGCCTCTGCGAAATGGGACGCTATGGGCAGAAGACCGGCGCCGGGTGGTACCGCTACGACGAAAAACGGCGCGCCCTGCCCGATCCCGGGGTGAACCAGATGGTGCACAAATGGGCGGCCGAGGCCGGCATTGCGCAGCGCCAAATTCCGCCGGAGGAAATCCTGGACCGCTGCATTTACGCGATGGTGAATGAGGGCGCGCGCATCCTGGAGGAAGGAATCGCCTTGCGCGCCGTGGATATTGACATCATTTATCTCAACGGCTACGGATTTCCTGCTTATCGCGGCGGCCCCATGTGGTATGCCGATACTGTAGGCCTGCCGAAGGTATACGACCGCATCCGCGAGTTCCGCGAGCGTCATGGCGAACAGTGGGAGCCCGCGCCGTTGCTGAAGCAGTTGGCGGAAAGCGGCGGAACCTTCGCCTCCTTCAGCAAGCCCCATTCCGCCGCCGCGTAACCGGTCCTTTAATACACTTGTTGACACCCTTGTAGACGTTTGTTAGAGTCGCGCGGCACTGGCGAGGACGTTTCGCTCATGCTCTCCGCAAGCTGCTGGGAGCCAAAGGTTTGTCCCGCCTGAACGGAGCGCCGCAAGATGGCGACTCAACGCCACAGTTTCGAAATTCCTCTGGCCGATTTTGCCGCCACGCTGCTGCTGCAACGTGAACTGGGGCAGCGTGCCCAGCTGATCGCCGAGCAGGTAGCCCAGCTTGAGCCGGGCCTCGATGTAGCCGTTTATATCATTGAAGACCAAGAAGATCCGGCGTGGACGCGCAAGGGACTGAGCGGCGACCTCGGGGCGGGCAGCGAGCAGCTCGAGTTCCACGCCCGTACTCTGGGCATGATAGCCGAGCTTTCCGCGCCATACCTGGTGCTGCATGCCTCCCAGCTGACGCGCGAAGACTATGCCCACCTCGACGTGCGCCGCACCCTGGCCTCCCTGGCTTACGTTCCCCTGCTGGCCCAGGGCACGCTGGCGGGCGCCATCGAACTGGTCAGTTACGACCGCCCGCTCTCCCATTCCCTGCTCGAGCGGGTCAGCGTTTTGGCCCAGCTCGCCGCTCCCGCGCTGGCCGCCGCCCTCGCTTACGAAGGTGAACGCAACAACAGCCTGCAGTCCATTACCCGGGTCACGCAGATGTACGACCTGGAAAAGGTTTTCAATTCCCATCTGGAAATGGACGAACTTCTGTCCACCATCGCCGCCAAGGTCCAGGAGGTGATGAGTGTCCAGGCGGCGAACGTGTGGATGGTGGAGGGTGAAAGCGTCACCCTGATGCAGCAGGAAGGTGGGGATCCGACGGCGGAACCGGGCACGCGGCAAGGTCCAGCCGATGGCGTAGCGGGGAAGATTTCCGATGATGGCGAACCCGTCCTGATTGACGACCCGGATGACGAACGCCTGCGAACCCGCAACGGCGAGGTGGAGGAGGGCGCCATCTTTTCGCTGCTGGCCCTGCCGCTCATGGACCGCGAATCCCTGGTCGGCGTTA
>DATGGJ010000646.1:0-7846 GCA_035308585.1 Terriglobales bacterium | reverse complement strand
TGAAGATAAAAATACGAGAATCGTTCGCACCAGCCCGAAAGACGAAATACTTAAATTGAAGCGGGAGCCAGGCAAAGATATTTTAGTCGGCGGTGTAGATATTCCTTCACAACTTATAGAGCTTGGCCTGGTCGATGAATTCCGTTTTATGATTCTGCCGGTAATTGCAGGAGAAGGGAGACGATTGCTGCAAGGTATGAGCCTCGCGGAGAAATTACGATTGAAACTTGTTGAGTCCAG
This sequence comes from Terriglobales bacterium, assembly GCA_035308585.1. Classification (GTDB taxonomy): domain Bacteria; phylum Acidobacteriota; class Terriglobia; order Terriglobales; family Acidobacteriaceae; genus JAICWP01. The sequence continues at coordinate 7,606 of DATGGJ010000646.1, read as the reverse complement.
AATTTTTAAATCATCAGGATCTGTTGCGCTTCGTTACTTGAAGCAGTGACAGAAACAGATTAGCCGAAACTCGCGAGCACAGGGAGCACACGAACATGAAGCCAAAGAACACGATCTGCCTCTGGTTCGACAAAGACGCGCATGAGGCGGCGCGCTTCTACGCCAGCATCTTTCCGGATAGTAAAGTGACCGCTGTTCACAAGGCTCCCGGTGACTATCCGGGCGGTAAGAAAGGTGATGTGCTGACGGTGGAGTTCACCGTCCTGGGCATTCCCTGCCTCGGTCTGAATGGCGGCCCGGCGTTCAGGCACACCGAGGCCTTTTCCTTCCAGATCGCGACGGAGAATCAGGAAGAGACGGACCGTTACTGGAACGCGATCGTCGGCAATGGCGGCACGGAAAGCGCGTGCGGTTGGTGCAAGGACCGCTGGGGCCTTTCCTGGCAGATCACACCGCGCGCGCTAACCGATGCGCTTGCGGCAGGTGGCGGTGAGGCCAAGCGCGCCTTCGAGGCGATGATGCCGATGAAGAAGATTGACATCGCCGCCATCGAGGCAGCGCGGCGAGGCTGACGTGAACACGGCGCCACGTCTTGTTTGTCCTGGATTCGCCGCACCGTGTCCGTAGGCATGGTGCTCATCGCCGCATTGTGGGCTCCCACGCTCCCCTGGCCGGAGAGTCCCCTCTTCGCCCCGGCCGCTTTTTGATCAACATTTCCCGCACCTCGGCCTGCTAAAATCTCATCTATAACCGGGCATGTTCAAGCGACTGCAGCCGCTTTTCCCATACTTCAAGAAGCACCGCTGGGGCTACGCCCTGGGCAGCATTTGTGTGCTGCTGCAGAACGGCATAGCGGTCACCATACCCCTGCTCATCGGCCACGCCATTGACCACCTGCGGCACGGCGTAAGCCGCCGCGGCCTTTTGATTGATGCCGCCCTCATCCTCGGGGTAACGTGCGCGAAAGGCGTTTTTCTCTTCCTGAACCGCAAGATCGTGATCAGCATCTCGCGCGAAATCGAGTTCGAGATGCGCAACGACATTTTCCGTCACCTGGAAAACCTGTCCTACTCCTTCTACCAGCGCACCCGCACCGGCGACATCATGGCGCGCGCCACCAACGACCTCAATGCCGTGCGCAACCTGCTGGGGCCGGCCATCATGTACTCCGCCAATACCCTGGTGTTCACCCTGGCGGCGCTTTATTTCATGGTGCACATCAGCCCCTGGCTAACGCTTTACGCGTTCGCCCCCTTTCCTATCGTCAGCATCGTGGTGCAGTACTTCGGTCGGCGCATTCACGAACGCTTTGAGCGCATTCAGGCCATGTTCTCCGACATTTCCGCCCGCGCCCAGGAGAACTTTTCCGCCGCCCGCGTGATTCGCGCTTATGTCCAGGAAGACGCCGAGATCGCCAATTTTGAAACTGCCAACAAGGAATACATCAAACGCAGCTTGAGCCTGGTGCGCCTGATGGGCATGTTGTGGCCAACGCTCACTACCCTGCTCGGCTTCGCCATCGTGCTGGTGTTGTGGCTGGGTGGCCGCCAGACCATCCAGGGCCACATGACTGTGGGCACCTTTGTTGCCTACCTGCAGTACATGTTCCTGCTTACCTGGCCGATGATTGCTCTGGGCTGGGTCATCAACATCTTTCAGCAGGGCACCGCTTCGCTGGCCCGCATCAACGAAATTATGCAGGAGCGGCCCGAAGTGGTGGACAGCTCCGTGGACAGCGCCGCCGCCCCTGCCGTGCGCGGGGAAATCGAGTTCCGCGGCCTCAACTTCGCCTATAACGGAACTCCCGTTCTGCGCGACGTGAACCTGCAGATTCCCGCCGGCAGCAGCCTGGCCATCGTTGGTCCCACCGGCTCCGGCAAGTCCACCCTGGTCAGCCTGATTCCCCGCATTTACGACGCACCCGCCGGAAGCGTCCTGCTCGACGGCCGCCCCATTACCGATTACCCGCTGGAAACCTTGCGCCGCGCTATTGGCTTTGTGCCCCAGGAAACCTTCCTGTTCAGCGATACGGTGGAGGAGAACATTGCCTTCGGCACCGACCAGACCGATAAAGAGGCGGTCCGCCTAGCCGCCCAGGCAGCCAGCATCGCCGCCGACATTGAGGATTTCCCCGAGCAGTACGCCACCACGGTGGGCGAACGCGGCATCACCCTCTCCGGCGGCCAGAAGCAACGCACCGCCATTGCCCGCGCCATCATCCGCAATCCCCGCATCCTCATCCTGGACGATGCCCTCTCCAGCGTGGATACCCACACCGAAGACAAGATCCTGAACCACCTGCGCGAGCTCATGCACGGCCGTACTACCATCTTCATTTCCCACCGCGTCTCCACCGTGCGCAATGCCGACCGCATCGCCGTCCTGCACGGCGGCCACATCGTGGAGCTGGGCACGCACGATGAACTCATCGCCCGCAACGGCTACTACACCGACCTCTACAACAAGCAGTTGCTGGAAGAAGAGCTGGCCGAAGTTTGAGAATCGAAGAGTGAAGAATTATGAATGAAGAATGGAGGAAGCCGTGGTGAAACCCGCGGCGGTGGCCAGCCCAGAAATTAAGAGTTCTTGTAGAACCAATCTTCAGCCGTAACTTTGTTTTATCCATAGACATCTATTTACAAGAGCAATGTCGCTGCGATAGCCGGGGTCGCACGAAGGTCGGTAATTCTTCATTCTGAATTCTTCAATCATCACTTAGCTCATGCGCCGCGTGGTCATCCCCGAACTGCTGGATACGGACGCGGGCACGCCCGCCGAAATCCGCGGCAGCCTGCGCGACCTCCGTTTTATTAACACCTGCTTTGGGGGAGTGCGCACCACCACCTGGCTGGTGGAACGGGCTGCGCGCCAGACCGGCAAACGCTCGCTGTCGCTGCTGGAAGTCGCCGCCGGTTCCGGCTACGTTCCCGAGCGCACGCGCGCCGTTCTGCGCCGCCGCGGCATCGAACTCCACCCCACTCTGCTTGACCGCTCCCCCGCCCATTTGAACAGCTCCAGGCCCGCGGTGGTGGCCGACGCCCTGGCGCTGCCCTTCAGCGCTGCCAGCTTCGACCTGGTGAGCTGCAGCCTGTTTGCCCACCATCTGGAGCCCGAAGAATTGCCGCGCTTCGTGCGCGAAGGGTTGCGCGTCTGCCGCGTGGCCCTGCTCATCAACGACCTGATACGTCATCCTCTGCACCTGCTGTTGGTGTGCGCCGGCCTCCCTCTCTACCGTAGCCGCCTGACCCGCCACGACGCTGTGGCCTCCGTGCGCCGCGCCTACACGATGGAGGAGATGCACGCCCTGCTGGCCGGCGCCGGAGCCTCCCGCCTGGAGTTCAGCCGCCATTACCTGTTTCGCATGGGCGTGCTCGTCTGGAAGTAAACATAGGTTATGCTATTGCCCATGGCGGAAAGTGTGGCGCATAAATTTCGTGTGGGGCTGGTGCAGATGTCGTGCACGCCCGATCCCGACGAAAATATGGAGCGCGCCATCGAGCGCATTCGCGCGGCGGCAGGACGGGGCGCGCAAGTGGTCTGCCTGCCCGAATTATTCCGCACCCAGTACTTCTGCCAGCGCGAAGACGCCAATCTGTTCGACCTGGCCGAGCCCATTCCCGGGCCCAGCAGCACCCGCCTGTCGCAGGTGGCGCGGCAGCAGAACGTGGTGCTGATCGCTTCCCTTTTCGAAAAGCGCGCCCCCGGCATTTACCACAATACCGCCGTGGTTTTGGACGCGGATGGCGCTCTGCGCGGCATCTACCGCAAGATGCATATTCCGGATGATCCCCTGTACTACGAGAAGTTCTATTTCACGCCCGGCGACCTCGGCTATCGCGCCTTCGACACCCAGGCCGGCCGCCTGGGCACCCTGATCTGCTGGGACCAGTGGTATCCCGAGGGCGCGCGGCTCACCGCTCTGCAGGGCGCGGAAGTCCTTTTTTATCCCACCGCCATCGGCTGGCATCCGGCGGAGAAGGACGAGTACGGCGCTGCCCAGCATGACGCCTGGCGCACCATCCAGCGGGCACATGCCATCTCCAACGGCGTTTATGTGGCGGCGGTCAATCGAGTCGGTTTTGAAACCGGCAACGTCCGCGGCAACCAGGCCCCGGGCCAGGGACTGGAGTTCTGGGGCGGTTCGTTCCTCTGCGACCCATTCGGCGCGGTGGTAGCCGAGGCTTCCAGCAAAGATGAAGAAATCCTTGTCGGCGAAGTGGACCTGCGCAAACTGGAGGACGTCCGCCGCAACTGGCCCTTCCTGCGCGATCGCCGCATTGACAGCTACGCGCCCATCACCCACCGTTTTCTGGACACGCCGCAAACGTGACCGCGCGCCCGCAAACTCTGCCTCCCGGCACAACCCCCGCTGAGCTCGGCTACCGCATGCCGGCGGAGTGGGAACCCCATGCCGCCACCTGGATCGCCTGGCCGCATAATCGGGAAGATTGGCCGGGCAAGTTTCAACCCATACCCTGGGTGTACGCCGAGATTGTCCGCCACCTGTCGCGGCACGAAGTGGTTGAGATCATCGTCAACCATGCCGAGGCCGAGCGTAGCGCGCGCAAGCTGCTGAAGTTGGCCGGCGTGGAACTGGGTACGGTGGTGCGCTTTCATCACTGGATCACCGACCGCGTCTGGACCCGCGACTCCGGCCCGATTTTCCTGCGCAAGGATTCTTCCCCCCGCACCTGGACACCGCGCCATCCGCCGGGAGAGCGGCCGCTGCTGGCGACAGCCTGGCGCTTCAACGCCTGGGCCAAGTATCCCAACTGGAAAAACGATGCGACTATCGCACCCAAGATCGCCCTGGCGCAACGCGTTCCCGTGGTGAAGCCTATGGTTGAAGTGGGCGGCCGTAAGCACCACCTGGTGCTGGAGGGCGGCAGCATTGAGGTCAATGGCTGGGGCACGCTGCTGACCACGGAAGAATGCCTGCTCAGCCCGGTGCAGGCGCGCAACCCGCGGGTGAGCCGCGAACAACTGGAAAAAGCCTTTGCCGATTACCTGGGCATCAGCAAGGTGCTGTGGCTGGGCAGCGGCATTGCAGGCGACGACACGCACGGGCACGTGGACGATTTGGCCCGCTTCGCCGGTCCCGATACTGTCGTGGCCGTGGTGGAACGCAATCCCAGCGATGTGAACTTCACGCCTCTGCAGGAGAATCTGCGCCGCCTTCACTCCATGACCGACCAGGACGGCAAGCCGCTGCGCGTGGTCGAATTGCCCATGCCCGGTCCGGTAAGTTTTCAGGGACGGCGCTTGCCCGCCAGCTACGCCAATTTTTATATCGCCAACGGGCTGGTGCTGGTGCCGACTTTCAACGACAAAAACGATCGCGTGGCGCTGAACATTCTGGCTGAGGTGTTTTCCGACCGCGAAGTTGTGGGCATCTATTGCGGCGACCTGATCTGGGGATTCGGCGCCATCCACTGCATGACCCAGCAGCAGCCCGCGGCGTAGCGGAATTTTTTTGAAGCCGGCGAGAAGGTCTATTTAGGCGACTGCTAACCTCTTCCGCCGATTTTCCCGGGGCACCTTGCTTGATTTCGCATCTCTAGTAGCGGAGGCAAGCCATGATCTTCCCCCAGTTGGCTCGCTTTACGGATTTGACTCTGCTGTTGCTCCGCCTGATGGTGGGCGCAGTGTTCATCACCAGCGGCTGGAGTCACTTCACCAGGTCCGGGGAAAGGAGCAAGAGCATTGGCTTGAGCAAGGGCTTCACCCTGGCGCTCGGGTTGGGCGAGCTTGCAGCCGGACTTGGAGTCACATTGGGCGTGCTCACGCAAATTGCCGCAATAATCTTAATTCTGGTCATGCTGGGAGCCATCCAAAGGAAAATCTTTGTCTGGCACACTGGTTTCTGGGGCGAAAAAGCCTCGGGATGGCATTACGACTTGATGTTCGTGCTCATGAGCCTGGTAATCCTCTGCACCGGCGGAGGACGCTATGTGCTGCTGGGCTGATTACGCCCGGTGAACGCGTGGGGTCAATCCGCACCCACCCGCTTGGCGATCCACTCCCCCACTTCCCGGGTTCCCATGGCGCCGCCGATGTCCTGAGTGGTCTTCTTCTGGCGCACGGCCTCCAGCACGGCGGCATCAATCCTTTCCGCGGCGCTCGTCAGTCCCAGGTGCGCCAGCATCATGGAAGCGGTCAGAATGGCGCCCATGGGGTTGGCGATGTTCCTGCCCGCTATCGGCGGCGCAGAGCCATGCACCGGCTCAAACATGGAAGTTCGCCCGGGGTGGATGTTGCCGCTGGCGGCCATGCCCAGCCCGCCCTGCAACCCGGCGCCCAGGTCGGTGATGATGTCGCCAAACATGTTGTTGGTGACGACCACGTCGAACTGCCGCGGGTCGCGCACCATCTGCATGCACAGCGCGTCCACGTACATGTGTTCGGATTGCACCTCGGCATATTCCTTCGCAACTTCCTTGAACACCCGCTGCCACAGGCCGTGAGCGTAGGTCATGACGTTGGCCTTGTCGGTCATCAGCAGCCTGGGCTGGCGGCCCTGCCTGGCATGCCGGCGCGCGTATTCGAAGGCATAGCGTACAACCCGCTCCACCCCTTTGCGCGTGTTCACGTCCTCCTGCACGGCGATTTCATCGGGCGTGCCCTGCTTGAAGACGCCGCCCACATCCACGTAGAGTCCTTCCGTATTTTCGCGAATGATGGTGAAGTCCACGTCCTGGGGCTCCACGCCCTTGAGCGGGCACAGCGAGGCATCCAGCAGCTTGACCGGGCGCACATTGGCGTACAGGTCCATCTGGAAGCGCATCCCCAGCAGGATTTCCTTGGCATGAATATTGCTGGGCACGCGGGGATCGCCGAAAGCGCCCACCAGGATGGCATCGAAGTCGCGGCCCAGCATGGCAAAGCCGTCGCCCGGGACGGTAGTTCCATCCTGCAGGTAACGGTCGGCGCTCCAGTCGAAATGCTGCATCTCCACCGGGGCGCCGGACGCCGCAAGCACCTTGACCGCCTCGACCAGCACTTCCCTGCCAATGCCGTCGCCGGGTATCACCGCGATTCTTTTGGCTTTAGCGTTCACGGCCAAGAGTGTACATGAGTAACTTCCACCGCGCGCGGACTCACGCGGATGCACCAGGAGTCAGTACATCAGTCGCCAGTGCAGCAGGTGCCAGTTGAACAGGAACCACACGAAGGCGATGCTGGCCAGCGCAACGCCTGTGTCCCACAGCCGAACCCACCACCAGTGCGGGGTTTCCCAAACCCTTACCAGGTTGTCGAGCGTAGCCACCAGACCCACCACCCCCAACCACCCCACAACCTGCAGCAGGCGCATCCAGGGATCGAGTTGCTGGCTGAGCGCCGCCACGTCGTTCAGCCCCAGAACTATGCTTCCCCAGCCCACGATGAAGGCCAAATCAAGGACGCAAACCACGCGCACTGCCAGGCGCAGACGGCGCTGGCCCGCGGTCAGCATCAGGGGCTTGGCGTAGTGACGGCGAACCAGTGCCGCCACCGGCCAGAACAGCAACGTCAGCACAAAAATAGCCGCACAAACGCCCAGAATGATCTCGTTCACCAGCTTGTTTTCATACCAATGCGCCCGCAGGTAGACGATGGCGGGGAAATC
>DATGGJ010000645.1:0-5043 GCA_035308585.1 Terriglobales bacterium | reverse complement strand
ACCTGATCGTGACCCCTACCGTCCCCCTGCCTGCCCCCAGTTTCACCGAACTGGAGGCTCACCCGGAGCAGCTTCGGCCGACCGAACTCATCCTGCTGCGCAACACCCGCCCCTTTAACGTGCTCGGCCTGCCCGCCATCTCCCTGCCCTGCGGCACCACCCGGGACGGCCGCTGCATTGGCCTGCAGATCGCGGGCAAGCCCTGGGATGAAGTTTCCGTGCTGCGGCTGGCCCACCTCTTCGAGCAGTGCATGGCTTAAGTGTGTGGCGCCGTCCAACGGGCTAGCGGGACAGCTCGATTGGTACGCAAAGGCCGGGAGAAGTTCACGTCGGCAAACACGAACCCATCGCGCGTCACAACCTCCCCGACGGCAACGTCTAGCTTGCGCGCAAACATCGGCCCGGCATAGGCAAAGGAGTGAAACTCTCCTCGCTCGCCGCAGGGATCAACACCTGACGGCAGCTCCGCCAGCAGGCGCGCATCAAACTCCCGGCCGGCGAAGCTCTGGTCCAATACTTTGGGATCAACGCAGGTGAGCTTGGCCCGGAGTCCGGCGGCAATCATCTGCCGCGCCAGCTCCGTCGTCGGCTGTCCCCAGATAGGAAACAGCGGCTGCAGGCCGGTTTCACGCATCTGCTTTTCGCGGTAGGCGCGGACGTCTTCCAGAAACAGATCGCCGAAAGCCACCGCCCCAATGCCCTCCCGCACTGCCTTGTCGCAGACAGCGCGCATCAACGCCTCATAATCGGCATTGCCGCATGGCCAAGGCAGTTCCACCGGCCACAGCGGAACGCCGACCGCTTCCGCCTGGGCTTCCACAAGTTCCCGCCGCACGGCGTGCATGGCCACCCGATTGGCGGCGCGATTGAACGTGGTCAACAGGCCGGCGATTTCGTACTCTTCGTACTCGCTGTTCTGCTTGAGCACGTGCAGTGCCCACGCGCTGTCCTTGCCGCTGCTCCAGGAAAGAAGAATGCGTTTCATCGCCATCGCCCTCCACGGGCTGATTGCTGAATGTTCGCTTTACGCGCCAGGGTGCGCCAGATGAAGCAGCCAGAAGGTGAGCGCCGCCACCAATGCCGCAGCCGGAATGGTTAGAATCCACGCCCACACGATGCGGCCGGCCACTCCCCAGCGCACGGCCGAAAGGCGGTTGACCGCGCCCACTCCCACAATGGCGCCGGTGATGGTATGCGTGGTGCTCACCGGGATGCCGGCCAGCGCGGTCCCAAACAGCGTGATGGAGCCTGCCGCCTCGGCGCAGAAGCCGCCAAAGGGCTTCAGCTTGGTGATCTTCTGTCCCATGGTGTGCACGATGCGCCACCCGCCAAAATACGTGCCCAGTCCCATGGCCGTGTGTGCCAGCAGAATAATGGGCCAGTGCCAGTGGCCCCAGGTCCCCGCCAGCTGCTCCCTGCTCATGTAGCCGGCAGCGTAGAGCGCGCCCGCTACAATGCCCATCGTCTTCTGCGCATCATTGCCGCCGTGGCCCAGGCTGTAGCCGGCCGCGGAAAGCAACTGCAACCGCCGAAACCAGCTATCCACCTGCCGCGGGGATTTGTCCCGGAACAGCCACAGCACGCTGATCATGAAGAACAGCGCCAGCACCAGCCCCATGACCGGCGCTACCACGATGAACACCAGGGTCTTGGTCCAGCCCGAGGGGATGATCACGCCGAACAGCGCCCGGCCCACGCCCTCCTGCAACGCCGCCTTGGTCATGGCCGCGCCGGCGTAGCCGCCGATCAGAGCATGGGAAGACGAGGTGGGCAGCCCCCACCACCAGGTCAGCAAGTCCCAGACAATCGCCCCCAGCAACGCGGAGAGCACCACGTACTGGGTCACGTAATTCAGGTTGATCATGCCCTTACCGATGGTGTGGGCCACCGCGGTGCCCAGGAAAAAGGCGGCCACAAAGTTAAAGAAGGCGGCCCAGAACACCGCCAGGGTGGGGGAGAGCACGCGGGTAGACACGACCGTGGCAATGCTGTTGGCCGCATCGTGAAAACCATTCAGGAAGTCGAAAACGAAGGCAACACTGACCGTGATGAGGACGAGCACCAGTCCCGAGTTCACCTTGTCAGCCTCGCCATATCGGGATCAGGGAAGTTCTGGACCATTCAGGCGCTCTTCAGCACCACCGCTTCCAGCACATTGGCGGCGTCCTCGGCTTTGTCCGTGGCCGTTTCCAGGACTTCGTAGAGTTCCTTCATTTTGATCAGCGAGATGGGATCCTTTTCCTGCTCGAACAAGCGCGCGATGGCCTTGCGGCTGACCAAATCAGCCTCATTTTCCAGCCGGTTGACTTCCACGCAGTGTTCCAGCACGTGCTGGTTCTTCTCCAGATTGGAGACCGCCTTGGCCAGCTCCTCGCTCTGTTGCACGATGATGCCCGCCAGCTCCGCGGCCGGCGGCGGGGGCGCGCTGATGTTGTACATCACCAGCCGCACCGCTGCCGAGTTCATAAAATCCAGCACGTCATCCAGCGAGGAAGCCAGCCGGTGAATGTCCTCGCGGTCAAAGGGGGTGATAAAAGTCTGATTGAGCTTGGTAATGATGGCGTGCGTCATGTCGTCGCCGCGGTGCTCGAGTTCCCGAAACTGCTCCACTGCCGTGGGAATCTCGTTGTGGTGGCTGAGCATGCGCTGCAGCAAGCGCGCGGCATCGGTGAGATTCTTGGAGACTTCGGCGAACATCTCGAAGAACTTCGTTTCCTTCGGGATAAATCGCACCATGCAGGTTGTATGAGCTCCTTGAGAGGCTTGAACCGGACAGGGCTACTATTCCACACGCCTGCAAGAGCGTCAATCGTGGGAATCTGGGCCGAGTGGAGTGACGCGGTCACGGACAGCACGTCCGCCAAAGACGGTTGGTCGTGCCGCCCTGCCCAGTACAGACGTTGTTCTCAACGCCTCAAACAGGCGAGAGGTTGGGTCTGGGGAGAAAGGGGGTTCACTGCGCCCCGGAAGCGCCGACCACATCAGCCAGAATCGGCCGGGCATAGTAGCCTCTGCGTGCGTGCACATGTAGTTTCTTGCCGAGGTGGCGGGCCACGATGCGGATACGGCGAAAATGCCCGTCAGGCTTGAATTCCGCCGGCCGGTAGGAAACCGCATAACGATTTCTCAGCTCATCCCGGACGCGGGCAAATGCGTTGCTTACCTGCTTCTTCGACTCGGGAAAAAGAGCTCGCCCGCCGCTCTGTTCCGCCAATTCTTGCAACGCATTATCTCCAATCACGTTCAAGCCGCGAGGATTACTACTGATGGTGTAGATGGTAACTTCGTCCCACTGCGCTACCTCGGCTGCGCCTCTTAAGGTGTGGCTGCTGGCGTTATCGTCGCCATCGGTGATCAGCACCAGCACTCGCGCGACCGGCTGTTGGTCTCCGCTCTCGGCCAGCTTTTGGCAGGCACCGGCGATGGCATCAAAAACCGCCGTGTCGCCCTGGTCGTCATGCAGATGCTGCAGGGCGCTGCCCACCTTTGCCGGGTCGTTGGTAAAGTCCTGTATCATGCGCATGCGGTGTGAGAAACCGGCCACAAACACGCGGTCGTGTTGCTCATCCACCACCTGTCTTACGAACTGATTTGCCGCCTGGATTTCATGGCGGAAGCGGTCGTTGACCGAGCCGCTGGTGTCAATGAGGAGTCCCAGCCGCATGGGCAAGCCCTGCTCATTGCGGAAGTCCATGATTTCCTCGGGCGGCCGCTTGTCATCGCGCACCTGCACATCCACGGGTTGCAAATCGTCCACGTACTTGCCTTTGCGGGTCGCCGTGAACATGACGGTGACTTCGTTCACCTGCCGCCGGAACACCCAATTCCCATTGCCGTCCACCAGCGGAAGTTGGGCGGGGGCGCCGGGAGCCAGTGCCATTTTGGCAGGAACACCAGTCGGTTCTAATTGCTGCGCTACGGCCGGGGTTGCGGCAAGCTGCGGTAGCGCCATTCCAAGCACCAGCACTATGGCTGTAAAGCGATTCTCCATGACTCAACAACCGGAAGCGATCTAGTCAGACGCGCTTGAGAAGATGCTGCGGGACAGGTGGGTGTTGGCCCGCTTTTCAGCATGGGCGGAGGAATCGTCACTTTGCCGGTAAACGCAGAAGGAAGGCTTAGGGATACAGGTGAGGGCTCGGCTGTGCCCTGTCAGGCTTGAATTGCAATCGTCACTGAAATCTCTTGACCCGCTGCAAGCGCTGCGCTGCCTCCTCCAGGGTTGCGTCCTTCTTGCAGAATGCAAAGCGGACCTGCTGGGCGCCCTGCGCCGGATGGCTGTAGAAGCTTGATCCCGGAACGGCGGCAATCCCGACCTCCTTCACCAGATAGCGGGTGAACGCCAGGTCATCGGGAAACCCGAAGCTGCTGATCTCGGTCATCATGTAATAGGCGCCTTTGGGCACATAGGCCTTGAATCCGGCCGCGCTCAGCGACTCATGCAGGCGGTCGCGCCGCCGCCGGTATCCCTGCGCCAGTTCGTGGTAGTAGGTTTGCGGAAACGCAAGGCCGGCCGCGGCCGCCTCCTGCAGAGGAGCGGGCGCCCCCACGGTAAGGAAGTCGTGCACTTTGCGGATGGCGTCGGTCAGCGTTGCCGGTGCGATCGCCCAGCCCACACGCCATCCGGTCACACTGTAGGTTTTGGAGATTCCATTGATGGTGATGGTGCGCTCGTCCATGCCATCAAGTCTCGCCATCGAGATGTGCTCCGCCCCGTCGTAGATGATGTGCTCGTAAATCTCGTCGGTAATGGCCAGCGTGTTGTGCTGGCGGCAGAGTTCCGCAATCAGCTCCAATTCCTCCCGTGTGAACACCTTGCCCGTGGGGTTATTGGGCGTGTTCACGATAATGGCCTTGGTGTGCCGGTTGAAAGCACGGCGCAGCTCCGCTTCGTCAAACATCCAGGACCCGGCGGGATCGCGGGGTGGACGCAGGCTTACAAAACGTGGCCGCGCTCCCGAGAGAATCGCGTCCGGGCCGTAATTCTCGTAGTAAGGCTCGAAGCAGATAATCTCATCGCCGGCATTGGTCACCGCCAGCAGC
>DATGGJ010000644.1:0-5532 GCA_035308585.1 Terriglobales bacterium | reverse complement strand
CGTCCGCTCTTCGCGCGCATCCCGCCGGAAAAAGCGGAGCAGGTCAATGCCGACGTTATTAGCGCCATTCGCCGCTACTACGATGGCCAACAGGTGAACTTCACCGCCGATATCGTTCTGGCCTCGGCCCACAGGTGATTTTCAGCGCGAACCGGCGGCGGTGCAGGTAAACTTGCCCGGCAAGGGGTGGGTGAATGGTTGGCAAAAATATTGTGCTGACGCTGGTGGTGGCGGCCGCAGCAATTTACCTGGGCTGGGAAAAAGCGCCCGCGGCGTGGACTCCGTTGCGCATTCTGGGATTGTGCCTGGCAACGGTTGCGTTCGTGTTGTGGTCGGCCGCGCGATTTTACCTGGGAAACTCGCTCACTGTGTCAGCTCAGGCCAGGCAACTGGTCACGCGCGGTCTGTATGCCAAGATCCGCAATCCTATCTATGTGTTTGGCTCTCTCTTCATCGCCGGTTACATCCTGCTGCTGGGCCGGCCGCTCTGGCTGCTGATATTTCTGGTCATCATCCCGTTGCAGATCTGGCGGGCCCGCAAGGAAGCTCAGGTGCTGGAGGCAAGGTTCGGGGAGGAATACCGGGCCTACCGGGCGCATACCTGGATGTAGGTACAATCTGGCGTGCGAATTCTTCTCACACTTCTGCTTTTCAGTCTGCCAGCCCCTGAACAATGGTGGTCGGTTCAGACCAGCGGGCTGGACACCAACCTCCGCGGCGTCAGTGTTAAATACAACCAAGGGAGTGAGGGCAAACAACACTACTTCGTTTGGGCTTCCGGCTCCAATGGAGTGATTCTGCGTTCAACCAACGACGGAAAAACCTGGAAACAGCTGAGCGTGCCCGGGGGCGACGGCCTGGATTTCCGCGACGTCGAGGGTTTTGATGCTGACACCGCCTACGTGATGTCGAGCGGCGACGGCGATAAATCTCGGATTTACAAGACTACCGACGGGGGTAAGACATGGAAGCTGCAATACACGGATAAGCGGCCGGGATTCTTTCTGGACGCGCTGGCCTGTGGCTCCCCGACGAACTGCTATGCGCTCAGCGACCCGGTGGAGGGCAAGTTCCTGGTGCTGGCCACGGAAGATGGCGAGCACTGGCGGGACCTGCCGCGCGACAAAATGCCGCCCGCCCTGCCGGGGGAAGGCGCGTTTGCGGCCAGCGGCAGCGCCATGACGTTATGCGAAGACGGAAGCATTTATTTTGGAACCGGGGTGGCAGCGGCGCGGGTCTTCCGCTCCAACGATCACGGACGGTCATGGAAAGTGGCGGCCACTCCCATGGCCGCGGGTCCTTCCAGCGGCATCTTCAGCATAGCGTGCGAGGGCCGGGCCTATTACCTGGTTGCCGTTGGCGGCGACTACAAAGAGCCGGCCCGCGCCCAACAGACGGCTATCTATTCGGAAAATTCCGGGGACACGTGGAGCCTTGCCGAGCAGCAGCCCGGAGGTTACCGCTCAGCCGCGGGCTCGTTTTCTTATGGTGATTTTGCCGCTGTGGGCCCGAACGGAACCGACATCAGCCATGACCACGGGAAGCATTGGCAGCATTCGGATTATTTGAACCTCAACGCCGTCAGCTTCGATGGCACCAGCGGCTGGGCGGTGGGGGCCAAGGGCACAATCGCTCGCTTCCAGGATCACTACCAGTATCTGATCAAAAACGGCCCTTCGATAAAAACACCGTTGCCGGGGAGCAGGTGCGGGCCAGAACATGGTGAGGCGCATTAACCGGCACGCGGTGGCCCCGTCCACTCGTTAACTGGCACAATAAATTAAGATGTGAGGAGCCATCCCCGGGGACCCATTGTTTTCCAACCGCCACCTGGTTTACCTGCTGTTGTTCCGCATCTCGCGCAGTATCGCCGCGGGCATGATCACGCTCGCCTTTCCCTACCTGGTGCTCAACAAATACCACTACGGATCGCTGACGCTGGGCCTGCTGTATACGGCGGCGGCGGTGGCCACGGCGGTGGCTGGACTGCTGGTGGGATTTCTCGCCGACCTGTGGGGGCGTAGGCGCAGCCTGTGGCTGATAGGGCTGATGCTGCCCGTGAGTTCGGCCATTGTGCTGGGCACGCACCATCTGGCTTGGCTGTTTCTGGCCGTGACTTTGGGCGGTTATTCCGCCACCGGCTCGCTGATCGGAGGCGGGGTGGGCGGAGCCGCCCAGCCGGTGCAGACGGCCATCCTGGCCAGCCTGGCGGAATCCCGGGAGCGCACCATCTATTTTTCCGTGTTCAGTTTTCTGGGAGGAGTGTGCGCCGCCGGAGGCAGCCTGGCGGCGCGGCTGTTCACCACCCGGGACGTATTCGCGGCCGCGACCGTGGTGGCCCTGGCGGGACTGGTGTTCCTGATTCCCCTGCGGCTGCCGGAGCCGGCGGGGGAACTACGGCGCATGAAGAGCGCTCGGGTGATCGGCCAGTTCTCCGTCACCGGCGTGCTCAACGGTTTCTCCCAGGGCCTGATCATGCCCTTCCTGATTCCCTTCTTCGTGCTGGTCTACCACCTGCCCAAGGACCGCATGGCGATATACAGCTTCGCTTCCGGCGTGCTGGGCGCATTGGCCCTTCTGACCGCTCCCAAGCTCGACCAGTGGCTGGGCTTTGTGCGTGCCATCGCCTGGACGCGCGGGCTGGGCGCGGTCATGATCGCCTTGCTGCCGCTGTGGCACAACCTGCCGCTGGCGCTGGCCATTTACCTGCTGATTCCCGCGCTGCGCGTGGCCGCCCTGCCCACCCAGCAGCGCGCCCTCACCGACATGGTGCACGCGGAAGAGACGGGACGCGCCCTGGGCTTCAACCAGGTGATGCGCCTGGGAGCATCATCGGGTGCGGTGGCGCTCACCGGTTATCTTTTCGAGGAAACCGACTTTGCCATGCCCTTCGAACTCTATGCCGCCATCATGGTGGCCAATATCTTCTTGTATTTCCGCTTTTTCGGCCATCGCGACCAGCGCCCAATCGAGAATCCGGTTGAGCTGGGGCAGGAGTCGGGCAGTAAGTAAGCGCGCAGCCGGGTGCGTGACACTACGCTCTATCTGACGCGGAAGATCTCGTATTGCACGTGGCTGTCTTCTCCCCGCTTGAACGAAATCATCTTGCCCACGGCCTGCAATCCGTTCAGCCAGGAATATTTCTCCGAGCGAGTTTCGAAGGTTGGGGCGATGACAAAATACGCGTCTTGCGCAGTGATCATCTCGCCACGCATCAGCCGCGGCAGGGCATCGGCGTTCACTTGCACGATGCCGTTGTAGGACATGGAGATGATTTGGCCGTCCTCGGTTTCGAGGGTGAGGCGGACGTCCACACGAATCTGGCCGCCGGGCAGGACCCGGGCCCAGTCGCCCGCGGGGTTGACGATTTTGGCCTTAATCCCCGGCCCGCTCAGCCAGCTTCCCTGGGAGCGGATGTTCCAGATCTTAAGGTTGTCGGCGGCGCTGAGCGGGCGCTCCAGAGGCACGTAAAGGGTCATCAGGTATTCGGTTTCCAGCCCGGTCGAAGCAGTTTCGTGACGCTCCTCCAGTGCCACGCCGGTAAAATCGGCGGTCACAACCTGGGTTAGTTCCTGCGAAGTTGGAAATTGAAAAGGCTGCACGGTTCCCCTCCCCGCCCGAATGAAGTGCACGGGCCCTGCCAGCCGGGGGCAGGAGAGCTCGCTGCAGGGAAAGAGATTTAGCGGCGAGCATGGCACGAAGGTCGCATACGGCAGAGGCAAAGGTTTGCACTCCGTAGGGCGCAGTTTTCCGTTGCAGCCTACAGCGGCCGCACAAAACGGCCTGCGATAACATGGTCGCGGGCGGCACAGTTCGAGAGAAAAAGGAGCTTATGGGGGTAGCGAGCCATCTCGGCATCAAGTTGGCGGAATATGACCTACGCATTCGCACCTTCATCCCCAATTACGAGGAGATGCTGGACGCGGCCGCCGGCGCCATTCCCCACCAGGCGCGCAGCATTGTTGATCTGGGCACCGGGACGGGGGCCCTGGCGGAGCGCTGCCTGCGACAGGCGCCGCAGGCGCGCCTGCTGGGCATTGATGCCGACGGGCAAATTCTGAAGCTGGCGGAACGGCGGCTGGGCGATCGCGCTCGCCTGCTGCGCGGCAGCTTTACCCGCGCTGCGCTGCCCGCCTCAGACGCGGTGGTGGCCTCATTTGCGTTGCACCACATTCGCAAGCGGGGAAGCAAGGCGAATCTGTACCGCCGCATTCGGGCGGCCTTGCGGCCGCGAGGAATCTTTATCAGTGTGGATTGCCAGCCCGCGGCAAGTCGTGGATTAGCGCGGGAGCAGCATCAGCAGTGGAAATCCCACCTGCTCTCGTCCTACACCGGGAAGCAGGCGGCGGCGCTGCTCGCTTCCTGGGCGCGCGAGGATACTTACGTGCCGCTGGAGGCGGAATTGGAGCTGCTCCGGCGAAGTGGCCTGAAGCCTGAGGTGCTCTGGCGCAAGGGAGCTTTTGCTGTGCTGCTGGCCCTACGGTGATGGCCGGCTTGCGGGTCGCGCCAGGTCATTGCGCGCGCCGCCGGCTTGCGTTCTACCCCACCGGCGGGCATTCTAAGATGGTGAAGATCCCTCTAGCGGCATCACTGCTTGTACTTTCAGGCTTGCTGGTAGCGCAACCGTCTCCCAAGTACGCCATCAAGAGCTGGAAAGCGGGCAACGCGCAAGCCGAACCGCAGACGCTCAACATTTCGTTGAGCACACGCGACCGGATATACCAGAAAACCATCAACGATGTTTCCGGTCATCCTCTCTACCGTTTGCTGGTACGGCCCGTGGCGTTCATCGGCCCCGGGGATGGCATCATCGCCTGGCACGTTTATCTCACCGCTCTGGATTCCAACCAGAATTTGCTGACTCCCTCCAACAGCCTGGAGCAGGAGGAGTACGAAACGCCCGATTACCTGTGGTGGTTCTACCCCGGCAAAAATCGCTTGCTGCCGATTGACGCGCCGCGGGCGATCCAGTTGCAGGGTTCTTACGTGCTGCTCAAGGCCACGGACGTGAAGGTCAACCCTGCCGGCCAACTGGAAGGCATGCAGTTGACCATTACATTTGCCAACACGCCGCCCAGTTCGGACAGCGCTCGCACAGAATAAAGGCTACGCACCCTGCAAATTCCGGCAGCCACATTTACAATCAATTGTTGTCTTGACTGACCACCGCCCGCTACTGACAACCGGCAACTGATAACTGTTTTTATGCCTGACGTTCGCCGCGGTCTCATCATCGTGAATACCGGCCCGGGCAAGGGCAAGACCACCGCCGCCATGGGCACGGCGCTGCGTGCGGTTGGCCAGGGCATGCGGGTGCTTATGCTGCAGTTTCTCAAAGGTTCATGGCACTACGGCGAACTCGACGCGGTGAAGGCGTTTGGCGACCGCTTCCTCATGAAGCAGATGGGCCGCGGCTTCGTGAAGGTGGGCGCGGAGAAGCCCGACCCCGAAGACGTTCGCCTAGTGGAGGAAGCCTGGGCGGAAGCTGCCCAAGCCATCACTTCGCGGGAATGGGACCTGGTGATTCTCGAT
>DATGGJ010000643.1:0-2704 GCA_035308585.1 Terriglobales bacterium | reverse complement strand
CCACGCCCCGGCGCAGGCGTCCCACCACCGACAGCCCGCGCTCTCCCCGGTTTTCCATGAAGCCCGGCGGCTGACTGATGGCCACCATGCCCAGCGGCAGGTAAGCGGCAATGGCGACTAGCGGTTGAGCTCCCTGAAAGCCCTGGGGGGCTACTCCCACCACGGTGACGGGATGGCCGTCGAATGAAACTTTTTTGCCAATGATGTCCGGATTTCCCCCCAAGTGATCCTTCCAGTAGGAGTAGCTCAGGACTATGACCGGGTCGGCGCCCGGAGCGTTCCCTTCGGAAGGCAAAATCAGCCGCCCCAATGCCGGCTTGAGCCCTAGCACGGAAAAGAAATTACCGGTGACGAAATTGGTGACGATGCGGTCGGCCTTGCCTCCATCCACGCTGAGCCCGTCGAGGCTCAATTCATAGCCGGCCAGCCCGTCGAAGACTGCCGTGGTCTGGCTGCGAATATCCCGATAATCGGGAATGGAGAGCGTGGCCAGCAGGATATCCAGGTTCTGCTGCAAACGCAGAACGGTGATCTGCCCGGGATCCTTGACCGGCAGCGGCCGCAGCAGGAGCCAATCCACCATGCTGAAAATCGCCACATTGGCGCCGATGCCCAGGGCCAGTGTGACAATGGCGACCATGGCAAAAGTCGGGGTCCGGCGCATCTGCCGGGCGGCGTGACGGAAATCCTGCAGCAGAGTTCCCATAATTATCCCCAGGGTTCTGTGGCAATGTGGCATCTGCATCGCCAAACAGAATCATCCAGAGAAGCTGCTGAAAACAAATAACTAATCGGAGCCTTTGAGCTGCCCGCAACAGCCTGGCGGTGTCCAGATGCGAAATACACTGTCCGGAAGCGGACAGAATGGCGGAAGCGAATTTGTCAGCGGCAGCCCGATTAGAGATAATTCGCGGCGCAAGAGCTTTGGAAACTTCCACTTAGGAATGGTGATGGAGAAAAAGGAAACACCGGCCGAGGTTGCCAGTCAAAGCACGAGCAATTTGAATCGCAGAACCTTTCTGAAGGCGGGAGGCGCGGCGCTGGCGGCTTCCGCGCTGGCCATGCCCGCCAGCTCCTACGCCCGCATTCTGGGCGCCAATGACCGTATCCGCCTGGGCCAGCTGGGATGCGGCGACCGCAGCGGCGGACACGTGCACATGGTGCAGACCGCTTCTCCCACTATCCCGGTGGAAACGGTGGCGGTGTGCGACCTGTGGAGCCTGGCGCGCGAGCGCCGAGCCGCCGACGTCCAGCAACGATTTGGCCAGGCGCCGCGGCAATACAAGTATTCCGAGGAGCTGCTCAAACAGCCCGATATTGATGGCGTAATGATCGCCACCGGCGACTTCCAGCACGCCAAGCTGTGCATGGAGGTGGTGCGCGCGGGCAAAGACTGCTACGTGGAGAAACCGTTTGCCAACGTGCTGCAGGAGGCCAAGGACGCGCGCGCCGTGGTGAAGGGCTCGCGCCAGGTAGTACAGATGGGCACGCAGCATCGCAGCCAGCCTTATCCGTTGGCGGCGCGTGACATCGTGCGCAGCGGGCGCATTGGGAAGGTCATGCGCATCGAGCAGGAGTGGAACGTAAACCACGAGCGCTGGCGCGGGCGTCCGGAAGTGGCGGAGTTGAAAGAGCAGGATACGGACTGGAACCGCTGGCTGCTGGGCAAGCCCTACCAGCCGTTTGACCCGCGGGTTTACCTGGAATTTCGCCTGTACAAGAATTTTTCGTCGGGCATCTTCGACCAGTGGATGAGCCACGGCGTGGACCTAGTCCACCTGTGGACCGATGCCACCGCTCCGCAGAGCGTGGTGACCAACGGCGGCATCTTCGTATGGAAGGACGGCCGCGAAAACGCCGACACCATCAGCACCACCATGGTGTATCCGCAGGGGTTCCTGTACTCCTACTCAACCACATTCGGGAACAGCTATCGTCCGTTCAGCCGCATCCTGGGGACCAAGGGCACGATTGTGAACTATGGCGGAGAGGGGGCTTCCCTGTTTGTGGTGACGGGGGAGGGCCAGGAGCACGATCCGGTTTCCTATGACGCGCCTCCAGGGAATGGGCCCGCCACGGACAAGGCGGAAGTGGTGCGCGTGGATCACATCCCCGCCAATACCGAGGGACCCGACGACGACGATCCCGAGCATCTGCTGAACTGGCTGCGCGCCATGCGCGACCGGCGCACGCCCAACGCCAACGTGGACCACGGGTTTTCCCACGTTGTGGCTTGCATCATGGCAACGGAAGCGTACTGGAGCGGCAAGCGGGTGTACTGGGACGCGGAGAAAGAGGAAATCGTGGACAGCCCGCCGGCGACGAAAGCTGCCTAGCTGGCTGGTGGAAAAGAGGAATTGAGGTCTGAGCCAGAGTTCTACAATTGTCGGCTAAGCAACATTTCCTTCGACAACAACTGCCGCGCCTTCGAGCTGCCATTGCACCCACCCAACGAAAAGCGCGTTGGGTGGGGCACCCGGCTATTCTTTGCTGAGAGCCGGCCAGTTGCTGGTTCACGGAGTGCGTAAGTTGCTGTGAGGCAAGGCGAAAAAATCGGTTTTTGTCACAGGGAGGTGTGCCGCAGATCACTGAAATCTCACGATATAGACAGTAAAAATGTAAATTGACTGGGTACGTCTGGGCCCCTTGATTTCATCGTGCATGTAGTACAGCGGACGATGAGGTGAAGAGGAAGACGTACCCA
>DATGGJ010000642.1:0-5213 GCA_035308585.1 Terriglobales bacterium | reverse complement strand
CTTCGGTTCCAGTGGACGAATTGTTCATCTTGCCCGACGATAGCGAACACCACCGGCAGACTTTCGATCAGGGCACTGGAAAAAGCCTGTTCGGACTGCAACTCCTGCTGAGCCTGCTGCCAAGCAGTTTGCAAGTCGCGGGCTGAAGCGGATGAAAGAAGTTCAGTTGCCATGGGTTGTCCGAAGTTGCGATCACGTTGCTGCGCCACGGCCGGCCTCTGCTCAGAATTTGGGCACCCTGCCCCCAGACGAACTCGCATGCTGCCGGCCCGGCATTCACGTGCCTACAAACAAACGCGCCCTGCCTTTGATTTTAGGTTTGGCATGAGCTAAGCCCCCAGGCAGTCCGGCGAAACCTCCCCAAAGTTTTCCCAGAGAGAAAGACAGTTCCAAAACAGGCGCAGGTGACAGAAGGGGAGGGAACGTGCTGCGAGCAGCGTTGGCCCCCGGAGGTAGGCTACTTCTGGCGCGGATGTAGGGGAGAAGCGGCCCGCACCGGCTGAACTCGCGCCAGTTCCTCAGGAACGATGCGGCGAGTCCCCAGGGCAGTGCGGTAGGTAGCCAAAATCGTGGTCGCCCGCCGGAACAGAGGTTCGTAGGCGCTTTGGTCTACCTTGGGCGCATCCGGTCCACCCGAACAACGGGCCAACACCACGGAAGGTTTGCCAAATCGCTCCAGGCGGATGTGATCCGGAGGGGTGTCCGCGGCCAGCGTGGCCGCCGGACTGCTCACCGCGGAGACCGTTTCACTGAGAGAAACCTGCAACAGGTCCTTGGGATCGCGGACGGCGAACACCAGTGTTTCCACCATGTTCCGCTTATCCACGCTGAAGGAATAAAGCGCGTTGAGAAACGGCGAAGTGCCGGAAAATTCGCGGCGAATGCGCACCCAGTCGGAGAGTAGGCCGGAATCAGACAGCGCGCTGCGCTTCCCGGTCAGGGCTGCGGCGGCATCCTGCGACAGCGTAGTGCGGCCGCGGGCCACTTCAAAGTCGCTGCCCCAGCGGGGTCTTGGCGGGATCCGCTCCAGGGCGGCGGCAATTTCCTTCTGCTCCTCTACTCCCGGCGTACAGACGTTCAGTACATTTACCCGCACCGGAGGAGCTTTCTCCTGGGCCTGCGCGGAAAGAATGAGAACCATCGCCACAGAGACACCGAGACCCAGAGAAAAGCACTGGCGATTGAGGACTGACGATTGCAGAGTAACAAGCCGCCGCAGCCGCGCAGCAATCCTCAATCGACAATCTTCCATCATCACTCCTCCGTGCTTCTGTGTTTTTGTGGCGAACCTGGATTTTTACCCATTCTAAGCCATCCTCGGCGCCGGCAAAGAGCCGCCCCGGTTCCCCGGTTTCCCCCGCCGGCTCAGTTTGTTGTAAGCTGCTCAGCTCGCCCCGAAACGCTTCCGTGGAGATCGGTACATGAAACGCCTGCTCCGCCTGTGGCTCCTGCTGGCTCTTACCTGGGCGACGGTCTTGCCCGCCCAACCCCTGCCCTCGGCCACGCTTTCCGACAAGCCGCTTTCCCATCGCTGGCTGGACTACAACATTGACGCCCGGGTGGACGCGCAAAAGCACACCATCGACGCCACCGAAGTCCTCACCTGGCACAACTTCACCGGCAAGCCCCAGGATACGTTTCCCTTCCACCTCTACCTCAACGCCTTTCAACCCAAGTCCACCTTCATGCGCGAAACCCACCTGTACAACCCGGACTTTGAATGGAAGCAGAAGAACTACGGGGCGGATGAGGTCAAGTCGCTGGAGGTGACTGGCGTGGGCGATTTGACCTCGCAAATAAAATTCATTTCCCCGGACGACGGCAATCCCGACGACCGCACCGTGTTTCAAGTGAAGTTGCCCAAGCCAGTCCCAGCGGGCGGCCAGGTGCAGTTCAAGATCGTGTTTCACGACCAGTTGCCGGAAGTGCTGGCGCGCACCGGCTACAAGCGCGACTTCATTATGGGCGCGCAGTGGTTTCCCAAGGTGGGTGTGTGGTGGCAGGGAGCATGGAACTGCCACCAGTTCCACCGCACCACCGAGTTCTTCGCCGAATTCGGCACCTTCGAGGTCAAGCTCACGCTGCCCAGGAACGAGGTGGTGGGCGCGAGCGGAGTAGAGGTTTCCAGCGTTGACCATCCCGACGGCACCAAAACTGTCAGCTTTTACGGCGAGGACATCCACGACTTTGCCTGGACCGCCGAACCCGAGTACCGCGTCGTGACCGGCATTTTCCAGGGCAGCATGGGGGCGGTGAAGATTCGCATGCTGGTGCAGCCGGGCCATATGAGCAGCGCGCCTCGCTACATGCAGGTGCTGCAGGGCACGCTGGACCGTTTCGACAAGTGGTACGGCCCTTATCCCTACAAGCAGATCACTCTGGTGGACCCGCCGCACGGCGCCCTGCAGGCCGGGGGCATGGAGTATCCCACCCTGTTTACCGCTGACACCACCTGGTGGGCGCCCAAGGGCTTGCTGTTCCCGGAACTTGTCTCCGAGCATGAATTCGGGCATCAGTACTGGTACGGCATGGTCGCCACCAACGAATTCGAAAATGCCTGGATGGACGAGGGCATCAACAGCTATACCGAAGTAAAGATCATGGATTCGCTCTACGGGAAGGACACCTCCATCCTCAACCTGCTGGGCGCTCACATGGGAGAGGCCGATTACCAGCGTCTTTCCTACGATTCGGTGGCCGAAGATGACCCCCTGGCGCGCTTTGCCTGGCAGTATATGGACGGCAGCTCCTACGGCGGGATTACGTATGGAAAAACCGCCACCGTACTCCTGACGCTGGAAAAGGTGATTGGCGAACAGACCATGCAGCGCGCCCTGCACACCTATTTCATGCGCTATCGCTTCACGCACCCCACCCAGGAAGATTTTTTGAAGACAGTGGAGGAAGTTTCGGGCACGGACCTGCGCTGGTACTACGACCAGGCCGTGTTCGGAACGCAAGTGATGGACTATGAAATTCTGGGCGTACGCTCCGAGCGGCCGAACTGGTATGAGAAGAACCGCCCCAAGGCAAAGAAGGGCGAAACCCTCTACCACAGCAGGGTGCTGGTGCATCGCAAGGGCGATTTCATCTTTCCCGTGGATGTGCTGGTCAAGTTCGACAATGGCGAGACCGCGACCGAGCACTGGGATGGACGCGACCGCTGGGTGCGCTATCAGTACGACAAGAAGGCGCGCATCGTTTCCGCCGAACTCGACCCCGAGCACCAGGCCTGGCTGGATAAGGATTTTTTTAACAACAGCTATACCCGAAAGAGCATCCAGGGGCCGCACCATAAGCTGGCGGCTTATTGGACCGTCGTTTCGCAGTTCTGCGCCCAGCTCCTGGCCTGGCTGGTATAGAGGCAGTTGGCAGTTCTCAATTCTCGGTTGCCAATTGCCGGTTCTGAAACCGCACGGCTAGCTCGCCAGGCAGCTAGAAGCTAGTCAGCTGGTTTCGCAGGTGTTTCAATATGGAAAAAGGTTTTCTCTCCGATGGTTGTTCCCGAGTGTGGCGGCACCAGCGCATCCTGTGGTGGCTGTTCGTGGTCAATCTGGTGCTTGGCCACCTCTCGATTTTTACCATGGTGTCGCGCTGGGCGGGCGTACTCGACCACAGCCTGGCCGCCGGCCAGCTTTACCACGGCTTCAACCTGGGACGCTACATCGAGCTGGGCATGCAGCCAGGGATCGGCTTCGGCACCGCCGCGCCCGGCATCGCCGGCTTCGCCATCATCTTTTTCGTGTTCATGCTGTTCGTGACCGGCGGAATCCTGGAGGCCTACCGCTCGCCCTACAAAATTTCCACCGCCGATTTCTTCCAGGCCAGCGGCGCCTGGTTCTGGCGCTTTGTGCGCCTGCTGATCATGTTTGTGATTGTGCTCATCCCCGTGGCCATTGCGGCCAACGCCATCAAGGGCTGGTCAGGCGACCTCTCCAGCAATGCGGCGCCGGAAAAGCTGGGCTTCTGGGTGGATGTAGCCGGCGCGATCGTCATCTGGTTTATCGCCATGTGCCTGCGCCTGTGGTTTGACGTGGCGCAGGTCCACGCCGTGGCCACCGGTGAGCGGGCCATGCGGCGGGCTTTGAAGCGCGCCTGGGGGCTGACTTTCGGCAATTTCGGCGCGACTTTCCCGCTCTACCTGGTGCCCAGCCTGGTGTCCCTTGTTGGGATGGCAGTGATTCTTCTGATCTGGACCAGAGTTCCATCCACCCGGGTGGGCCTCTCTTTTGTGCTGCTGGAAATCTGGATGCTGCTGTGGCTGGGCACGCGCCTCTGGCAGCGCGCAGGCGAGACCGCCTGGTATCAGCGTACGCAGGTGCCGAAAGTCGAGGTGGTCACCCCGACCATCACTAGTGCACCTGCTGAGCCCGCGTCGGGCCTTGCGACCGGAGGCGCCTAGTCAGGCTCAACAGAACGAAAACCGCCGAGGACGCGGAGGGCGCAAAGAAAAAGATTGAAAAATCATTCTCTGCGCACTCGGTGTCCTCTGCGGTTTTGGTTGCGCGCGGGCGGAGGCGCCCGCGTCACAAAGGCTTTGCTGACTCCTGACTACCGACTGCTGACTCCTGGTTTCAGCCCGCCAGAATCGCCTCCGCCTCTTCCCGGTCCACGTCGCTGACCATGGCTACGCCGCTGATGGCGCTGGCTTCGGGCGTGAGCGCGGCGATGTCGCTGCGGTCAATGTACTTAATCCCGAATTTGCGCGCTCCCGCCATCAACTGCCGCAAGCCTTGCGCCAGCCGCTGGTAGTAGGTGTAGAAGCCGATGGCGCCCACGGGCAGCTTGCTGAAGCGGTCGCCGAATTTCTGCCGCAGCTCGGGCGCGGTCACGAAAACTTCGTCCACCGTGGTGCCGAAGCGCTCAATGTAAATGGGCAGGCTCTGCTGTTCCATGGATTTGCCGATAGTCTTGGCCACCATGGCCGCCGCCAGCGGGGCCCGCGCCATGGCAATCAGCTTCACGTAGGGCGCGCCCAGGGCAAAGCCCTTGAAAATCTGATCTTCGAAAGTAAAACCGCCAGCCACCGCCACGCTGGGGATGTGGGCGCCCTTCTTCTCCAGTTGCTGCAGGTACTGGCGCAGCAGCGAGTGCAGTTCGATGCCGGGTACGCCCCACTCGTTCATCATGCGCCACGGGCTCATGCCGGTGCCGCCGCCGGCCGCATCCACGGTGAGCAGGTCGAGTTCGGCCAGGGAAGCGAATTTCACCGC
>DATGGJ010000641.1:0-4268 GCA_035308585.1 Terriglobales bacterium | reverse complement strand
AACGCTCGCGTGCTCTACGCCGCCACGCACGGCCGCGGCGCCTGGTCGCTGAGCTTACCGTAGAAACTGGTCGTTACAGAAAACTTCGCCCCAACCTTCGGGTTGGGGCTTTCTTTGTTCACACACGTTCAGGCGACGCCCCGGCGCCCACAAGTATGCACATTCGCCAGGTTGCGATAACGCGGGCGAGGGCGCCCGCGCCACAAAAATCTCTACGCCCTCGGTGTCGAAAATTAGCGTGAACCGAACAGGTGGCCGAGCTTTTCCTTCTTGGTCTTGAGGTAGTTGGCGGCGTGGGAGCTGGGTTCGACCTCGCAGGGCACGCGCTCCACCACCTTAATGCCGGCACTCTCCAGGGCCGCGACCTTGTCGGGATTATTGGAGAGCAGGCGCACCTGGCGGAGCCCGAGGTGCTTGAGGATTTCCGCCGGCAGGGCAAACTCCCGCTGGTCGGCCTTGAAGCCAAGTTTCTCGTTGGCCTCCACGGTATCGAGACCTGAATCCTGCAGTTCGTAAGCGCGCAGCTTGGCCATCAGGCCGATGCCGCGGCCTTCCTGCTGCTCGTAGACAAGCACGCCGGCGCCGGCGGCGGCGATCATGGAGAGCGCCATCTCCAACTGCTGGCGACAATCGCAGCGCAGCGAGCCGAACACATCCCCGGTAAGGCACTGGGAGTGGATGCGCACCAGCGGCGGCTGCGCCGCCAGATCGCCCATGGTAAGGGCAACCGCATCCTCGCGGCGGCGCTGCTGGCCCTCGCCGAACTCGGCTTCAAAGCCCAGGATGCGGAATTGCCCCCAGCGGGTAGGGAAGTCCGCTTCCGCCACTTTCTGCACTTTAGAGGAACTCACCTGCCCATTATAAGAGGCGGACCGGGGGAAACCTTGAAGCTTTGATTTCGCTGGTTGCCGCTTTAGCGGCAGTTTGTAAATTTCTGCCGGAACTTGCGCAGCCATCCCAGAGAAGGAGGGAAATTATCCGCTGGTGGGACCAATGGTGGATAGTCGGGTAACGATGTTAAGGTTCTATTAAGCGGGCACGAGATAATAAAGATGATTTCCGGCGCGCACCTACGCGCCGCGGGTACTGCCGAGGATGGCGGGGATTGTGGAAATGCCGGAGGGCAGGGTTCGCCATTGGTCCTGGCGGACGGCGGCGTGCGCGGTGATGGCGGCGGTCCTGGTGGCAACTGCCTGGGGACAACAGCCAGCCGGGAGCATCAGCGGCCGGGTGCTCGACCCTTCGGGGGCAGTGATTCCCAACGCCAGTGTGAGTCTGACCTCCGCGCAGGGCACAACCCGCACGGTCAGCAGCGATGCGCAGGGCCATTACGCGCTGCGGCAGGTGGCGCCGGGAAGATACAGCGTGGTGGCGCAGGCGCCCGGATTCGCGGTTTTCCGCAAGCCAGGGATTCAGATCGCCGCCGGCCGAGCGGTTACACTCGGCATCAGCCTTTCCATTTCCGCCACCCAGGCCCAGGTTGAGGTGCGCGCCAACCCGGTGCAGGTTTCGGTTTCGCCGATGGAAAACGCCAGCGCGGTTTCCATCAGCGGCCCGTCGCTGAAATCGCTGGCCGACGATCCCGACGCCCTGCTCAATCAGATCGAAGAACTGGCCGGCCCTTCGTCGGGACCCAATCCGGTGGAAATTTACATTGACGGCTTCCTCGGCGGCGACTTGCCGCCCAAAGAGGACATCCGCAACATCCGGGTCAATGAAGACCCGTTTTCGGCGGAATACGACCGGCTGGGCTACGGCCGCATTGAGATTCTCACCAAGCCCGGCGGCGAGAGCTGGCACGGCGGCGGCTTTATCGTGGGCAATTCCTCCGCCTTCAACGCAGCCAGCCCGTTTCTGGCCGGCATCGACCAACCCCCTTACCACACGCTGCTGTACGGCGGCGAGTTGGGCGGGCCCTTGGCCAAGAAGGCTTCCTTCTTTTTTTCGCTGGAGCGGCGCAACATCAACCGCGACAACCTGGTGAACACGGAAACCCTCAATTCCAGTTTGCAGCCTGTGGCCTTTGTGCAGGCGGTGCCCAATCCTCGCGTCCTGACCAGCGCTACCCCGCGCATTGATTACCAGGTCACGCCCAACAACCTGCTCACGGCGCGCTACCACTACCATGACCGAACAGAGACCAACGAGGGGGTGGACACTCAATTCCTGCCCTCGCAGGCGTACAGCTTGCTGCTGCGTCACCACCTGCTGCAATTGAGCGACACTCAGATTGTGAGCCCGCGAGTAATTAATGAAACGCGCTTTCAGTTTCTGCACTTCCACAATCTGGAAACGCCGCAGGATATCTCGCCTACCTTGCAGGTTCTGGGCGCTTTCACCAGCGGCGGCAACAGCGACGGCACGCAGAATCGCAGCGAATCGCACTACGAAGCGCAGAACCTGACCTCGATCAGCCTGCCCCGGCACTATATTCAGTTTGGCGGTTTTGTGCGCGACATCGCGCGCCGGGAGAGCGTGAACGCCAACTTCAACGGAGGTTTTATTTTCAATTCGCTGGCCGGATACCAGGCCACGCTGCAGGACCTGAGCCGCGGCCTGACCATGGCGCAAATCCAGGCCGCGGGGCTGGGGCCCAGCCAGTTCAACATTACCGAGGGGAATCCGGTGGCTGGAATCAACCGGCTCGACGGCTCGCTCTGGGTGCAGGACGATTGGAAGGCGCGGAACAACCTGACTTTCAGCTACGGCCTGCGCTTTGAATCGGAAAACGTGATCAGCGACCACGCCGACTGGGCGCCGCGGCTGGGGGTCTCCTGGGGGTTGGGCCACGGCCAGCAAGTGAAGACGGTGCTGCGCGCCGGTTTCGGCGTTTTCTACGACCGCTTCGATGACGACCAGATGATTCAGGCGCAGCGGCTGAACGGCATCAACCAGGTCAGCTACGTCATCCAGAACCCGGCGTTCTTTCCGCAGGTTCCCCCGGTCGCCACGCTGAGGGCCAACGCTGCGAGCGTGCCCACGGTGTACCGCATCGCGCCCAACCTGAAATCGCCGTACGCGCTGGACTCGGCGGTCAGCCTGGAGCGGCAAATCACGCCGAAGGCCACGGTTTCCGTGACCTACCTGAATTCGCGCGGCGGGCGGCAATGGGTGACCAACGACATCAACGCGCCTTTCCCGGGAACTTACAACCCCGCCAATCCCAGCAGCGGGGTGCGTCCGCTGGGCGCGGCTGCGGGAAACATCTACGAATACATTTCGCGCGCAATTTATCGCCAGCAGCAGATCATCGCCAACTTTCGGGTGAACCGGCGGCGGGTCTCGCTGTTCGGGTATTACGTGTTCAACGACATGCGCAGCGATACTGCCGGCGTGGATACATTTGCGCAGGACCCATGGAACCTGATGGCGGATTACGGCCGCGCCGAGCTTGACATCCGCCATCGTGTATTTCTGGCGGGCAGCGTGGCCATGCCATGGGGGATTGAGCTCTATCCCATGATTCTGGCCCGCTCCGGCATGCCCTTCAGCATCATCACCGGGGAAGACCTGTTCGGAACCGGCATTCACAATGGGCGTCCCGCGTATGCCAGTGCCTCCACGCCAGCCGCCGACGTGCGCGTGACACCGTATGGCATCTTTGACATTAACCCCGGGCCGCAGGCCCTGTTCGTGCCGCCCAACACGGCAACTGGTCCTTCTGCTTTCACCTTCAACCTGCGGCTGAGCCGCACCTTTGGCTTTGGCGCTCGGGGCCGCGAAGAGCATGGCGATTCTGGGGGAGGCTCGGAGGGTGGCCACCATCACCACCGGGAGGGGTTGGGCGGCCGCGGCCTGAGCAGCGGCGGCGGGGGCTTACGGGGCGGGGGAACGGAGCGGCGTTATGCCCTCACTCTCAGCGTGGAGGCGCAAAACCTGTTCAACAATGTCAATCTGGGTATTCCGGTGGGCGATTTGAACTCGCCGCTGTTTGGCCGTTCCATTGACCTGGCGAGCGGCCCCTATTCGGGCGAGGGCGATGCCAGCCGGCGCATTGATCTGCGCTTGTCCTTCGACTTCTGACATCCGCCGGCAAAAGGCTGCGGCCCAGGACGACCGACAATTCAGCTGCCGAGAGGCGCGGGCAGCCCAGGGCTGCTCCTACCTTATTTTCCTAAATCGTAACATTCAGTTCATAAATTTTTCATCCATCCTTAACACCTTTCGCGCAGTGCTCGCTTAGCATTTCCTCGCGTTTTCCCTCAGCCCCGGAAATTAACCCACCAGCTAAACGGAGTGTAGATTATGTCGTTCTCGCGAAATCTCCA
>DATGGJ010000640.1:0-7837 GCA_035308585.1 Terriglobales bacterium | reverse complement strand
CCAACGCTTCGGACGCCTGCCCTGGAAAGAGCTTCTTGGCCCCGCCATCTACTATGCCGAGCATGGCTACCCCGTCGCCGAACTGGTGCATGGTTACTGGCGCCGCGGCGCATCGGTGTTTGAGAATGACGAAGCCCGCCGCGCCTTCCTGCCCAGCGGCAAGGTCCCCGAAGTCGGCCAGATGTTCGTCAATCCAGACGTGGCCAAGGCGCTGCGACTGGTGGCCGAGCAGGGGGCGAACGCCTTCTACCGTGGTCCCATCGCCCAAGCCATTCTCAAGACCTCAGCCGACGCCGGCGGCACCATGCAGGCTGACGACCTGGCGGAGTTCAAGGCGGAGTGGGTGGACCCCGTCTCCATTGAATACCGCGGCTGGCGCGTGTACGAGCTCCCGCCCAACGGCCAGGGCATGGCCGCGCTGGAAATGCTGAACATCATGTCCAACTTTCAGCCCGATCCTGCCGGCCCGGAAAGCGTGGCCGAACTACACAAGAAAATCGAGGCCATGAAGCTCGCCTACGCCGACCTTTACCGCTATAACGGCGATCCACGCTTCGCGAAAATTCCGGTGCAAGGGCTGATCTCGAAGCAGTATGCCGCCGAGCGCGCCAAGCTCATCAATCCCGACAAAGCCAACTGCGAGGTCGAAGCCGGCAAGCCCCCATCCAGCGACACCACCTATCTCTCCGCCGTGGACAAGGACGGCAACATCGTGTCTTTAATCCAGAGCAATTACGATTTCTTTGGCTCCGGAATCGCGGTCGAGGGAATGGGCTTTTTCCTGCAGAACCGCGGCGGGCTCTTCCGTCTTGATCCCCAGCATCCGGACGCGCTCGCTCCCCGCAAGCGCCCCTTCCACACCATCATTCCGGCGTTCATGCAGCGGGGCGACGTGCACATTGGCTTCGGGATCATGGGCGGCTCCAACCAGCCCGTGGCCCACGCCCAGTTTGTCTCTAACGTGGCGGACTACGGGATGAACATCCAGGCGGCGGTGTCGGCTCCGCGCTTTACCGTGAATGGTGACCGCGTGGACTGCACTATTCCCATTGAATCGCGGGTCAAGCCTGAAGTGCTGCAGCAGTTGCGCAAGATGGGCCACACCCTGATCGTGCGCGGCGACTACTCCTCCAACATGGGACGCGGCCAGGCCGTGCTCTTTAACAGCAAAACCGGCATCAAGTACGGCGCTTCCGATCCCCGCGCTGACGGCAACGCAGAGCCTGAACCGCTGCCGTCAGCCGCGCTTCACTAAGCGCTCACCCAACTTCATTCGCCGCGGATGTACGCGGATGAATGCTATTCATACCTGCGTGGCTTCATGCTGAGCCGCTTCAGCGCCCAAGCCTCTCGCGTGCACCACCACTACTTTTGTGGCGCTCGCGCCCTCGCCCGCAAACTGAATTGTTGACCTTCGAGGCCGCGAAACGTACAGTGCTCGCGAACTCTCATGACCACCCGCCGCAACTTTCTCCTCGGCCTGGGCGCGTTCGCGCTGCTACCGCTGCAGCGCACCGAACCCGAACTCATCCTCTACAACGGCAATATCTGGACTGTGGACCCGCTTCTGCCCCGCGCCCAGGCAGTGGCCATCTCCGAAGGCCGCTTTCTCGCTGTGGGTTCGAATGATGACGTTCTACCTCTCGCAGCCGGGCGCAGCCGCAAAATTGATCTCGGCGGCAAAACCGTGCTCCCCGGCTTCAACGACGCTCATTCGCATCCCGTCGAATCCGGGGTCGAGCACCTGCGCATGGTGGCCTGCGACAAGGACTCCATCCCCGCCATTCAAGCCGCCCTGCGCCAGCGGGCCGCCAAAACTCCCGCCGCCCAGTGGGTGCTCGGTTTTCTTTATGACGACGGCAAAACTCCTCGCCCTCTTTCCCGCCAGGACCTGGACGCCGCTGTTCCCGACCGTCCCGTGCTGGTGCGCCATCGCGGCGGCCACACCGTGTTCGTAAACTCGATGGCGCTCCAAATGGCAGGCGTGGATGAAAAAACTCCCGATCCTCCCGGCGGCCGCTTCGAGCACGACAGCGCCGGTCATC
Organism: Terriglobales bacterium; assembly: GCA_035308585.1. Classification (GTDB taxonomy): domain Bacteria; phylum Acidobacteriota; class Terriglobia; order Terriglobales; family Acidobacteriaceae; genus JAICWP01. The sequence continues at coordinate 5,792 of DATGGJ010000640.1, read as the reverse complement.
TGACTGGCCACGTCGGTGATCGCGCCACCGCGGTTTTTGAAAAGCTGATTGCCTACAAGCCCACCCGCGATGACTACCGCGCCGGCGCCAGGCTGGTCTCCCAGATGATGACCAGCAAGGGCGTGACCTCGGCCTGCGATGCTGACGCTACTCCCGAGGACCTGCAGGGCTATCAGGATGCTCGCGACGCCGGGGAACTGCGCCTGCGTATCTATTCGCACATCACGGTTCGAGCCTTGGACAGAATGATCGCCGCCGGACTGCATACCGGGTTTGGCGACGAATGGGTGCGCCTGGGCGCCATTAAGCAATACGCCGACGGCTCCATCTCTGAGCGTACCGCCTGGCTCTCCCAGCCCTATATCGGCATGGGCGAATACCATGGCTTGCAGGTGAGCAGCAGGGAAGACCTCTACGAAAATTCCCGCAAGGCCCACGCCGCCGGCTGGCAACTTGGTACCCACGCCAACGGCGACCTCGCCATCGAGGAAATTTTGGGCGTTTACGAGCAGGTGCAGCGTGAGATGCCCCAGCGCGATCCCCGCTACCGGATCGAACACTGCACCCTGCTCAATCCAGCTCTCATCCAGCGCATGAAGGCGCTCAACGTCATCCCCGCGCCGTTTTCCTGCTACGTGTACTTCCACGGCGATGTCATGCACTTTTACGGCGAGGAGCGCCTCACACACATGTTTCCCATGCGCAGCTTCCTCGATGCCGGCCTGCGCCCCACCGACTCCTCCGACTACACGGCCAGCCCTTCCGACCCCATGATGTGGCTGCAATCGCAGGTGACGCGCACCGACATGAAGGGCAAAGTCTGGGGTGGCAACCAGCGCATCACCGTGGAGGAAGCCATCCGCTGCGGCACAATAAACGGGGCCTACGCCTCGTTCGAAGAGAACATTAAAGGCACGATTGCGCCGGGCAAACTCGCCGACCTCATCGTGCTCGGCCGCGACCCCTTCCGGGCCGACCCCGCCTCACTCATCACAATTCCCGTGGAGCGCACAATGGTGGGAGGCAAATGGCTCTATGAGTCGTAGCCCCGGCGTCTCGCCGGCGGTCTTGAGGCCGTCTCGGCCGCAATCTTTATCTTCCGGAGCGAAGCGGGCCGATTAGCTTGTTAAACGGTTGGCGGAGCCGAAGGACCTTCTTCCAAAATTGAAGTAAGCTTTCTTATTCCACCGGCGCCCGATACCCGCTCTTGGAGTACACCTGCAACTGTGCGGTGTGGGTGGGAAGATTTACCCGCACCTTGATCTTGCGCCACTTGCCATTGTGCGCCAGGTTGTTTGACCGGTATCCCAGAACGTACTGGTTGCGCATTTCCACGCTAATCTCGGAAGCGGCCTGCGGCAAATCCCTGGGATTGTTGAGCGTGACTGTGCGGCCGCCCGTGGCCTCGGTAATCTGAGTCAGCAGGCGTTTGCCAGCCCACTCTTCTGGCGTCTTGAATACTTTGTCGAAAAGTCCGATGGCATAGATGGTTGCGTCCTCTTCCTCAACCATCTTTTTGAGTTCGCTGGCGGTGAAGCGGCTGCGGTTGTCGCCGCCGTCGGAAATAATCAATAGTGCGCGCCGCTTATAGCGTGCCTGGCGCAGCTTGGCTTCTCCCAGGTAGATGGCGTCCAGCAGGGCAGTGTGACCTTCGGCCACCGCGTCGGCCAGCCGGGCCTGGATGAAGCCGATGGATTGAGTCGAATCCGCCAGAACCGTGGGTCGGTCGGCGAATGTGATCACGAAGTAATCATCCTCCGGGTTTCCCAGTTCGAAGAATTTCCCCAGCGCCTCCCGAGCAACGTCCAGCTTGTTGCTCATGCTCTTGCTCAGGTCCAGGATCACGCCCACCGAAATTGGGGAATCGTCGCACCAGAACGAGCGGACCAGTTGCCGGCTGCCATCTTCGTACAAGGAGAAATCCGCCTTGCTCAGCCCCACCACCGGCCGGTTCAGATAATCGGTCACCGTCACAGGTACCAGCACCAGGTCCACTTCGGCGCGGAAGGGCTTACTGTGGACCTTCAGGGAATCATCATCGGCCGTTGCTCCGGGCGCTGCCATCTTCGGCGCAGCTTTTTTGGCCGGAACAACGTGGACGTCATCACTGCTCTGGCACTGAACTCGACGAGGAACAGCCATGGCCAGGGCGGCTACGACGAAACACCAGAGCAGCGCGGTTCTTCCTGGCGGACGGTACAGGGCGGAACGAGATGCCAGGTTGACCATGAGCACCGTGGAAGCGGCGGAGGGGGGAAGCGCCGACGGCCGCGATGGTAACACGCGCGCGGGGAGACGAAGGTGAGAAATCTTAGAGAAAAATGGCGCCCCCACTGTGGGAGGCGCCATGCTAACCATCTACCAATAAGTTGATGCGCCCAACACTAGAAGCGGAAAGTGGGCCCGAAGGTCACGTTCAGATTGTGGTTGGCGCCGTTATCGAAATACATCATGTCACCGGCTTCCGCTCGCAATCCGAACACGTGGCCGATAAAGAACTCCACACCCGCGCCGGGGTAAAACACTCCGTTCGTGTCGCCATTGAGAACGCCACCAAAGGAGTTGGCAAAGCCTGTAGTCGCTCCGCTATGGGACACACCGAAGTTGAGGAACCCGCCTTTCAGAACCAGATAGGCCCTCACCGGTCCCACTCCGGTCTGGATCTTGGGCCCGAATACCCCGCGCAACAGCCGCAGGCTCGACGTCCCGAAGGAAGTGCTCAACCCGTTGCTGCTGGTGCTGGTAAAGTTCTTCGCGAAGTCATAGCCGATATCACCTTCAAATTGCAGGTGGTTGTTGACATTGAATCCCAGGCGCCCGCCCAGTCCTGTGAAGTTGCTGTTGCCTGCGGGCGAGAGCCGTGTCAAGTCGCCAAAGACGCCCACCTCGCCATGTTCTTCCTGGGCGTAGAGCGCCGGCACCGCCACCATCATCGCCAGGATCACAAGCAATCCTAAAATCCGTTTCATGGGTCTCCTATCCTCCAATCCAGTCCTTGTCCCCATCCGCCACCTCAGGCCACCATCGCCCTGTCACCAGGCGATTGCGGGGAACAACTCTTCCCTTGGTGCTGAGCAGATTGGGACGCTATTTAGGATGAAGGCTGTGACGAGCGGGTGGGCTGCCAATTGCCGGCAGCTATAACCCGCGCCAGGAGCGGCTTAGGGCCAATAGGTCGGGTCGCAAGCCTCTGTTTTTCAGCCTTTTGCCCGGACTGGTCTTAATATTGCCAATATCCCGTGTGGCTCGCCAGCTCCCGCCAGGGTTGCTCCCGGCCCATAATTTATAATCCGCTGTTTGCCTTCACCTGCGGGAGGGAGCTTGGCGGAAGTCCAAATCGGCATCATCGGCGGCAGCGGTCTTTACTCCATGCCCGGCCTGACGGAGGTTCGTGAAGTCCGTTTGCAGACTCCGTTTGGCGACCCTTCCGACGCTTACGTTACCGGCAAGCTGGAAGGCAAGCGCGTGGCCTTCCTCGCCCGCCACGGCCGCGGGCACCGCATTCTGCCCAGCGAGATCAATTTCCGTGCCAATATCTACGGTTTTCGCCAGCTGGGCGCGGAGCGCATCATCTCGGTTTCCGCGGTTGGTTCGTTGAAGGAAGAGCACAAGCCCATGGAGTTTGTCATTCCCGACCAGTTTTTCGACCGCACCCGCCACCGCGCGGATACCTTTTTCGGAGAGGGTATCGTTGCCCATGTGGCCCTGGCCGACCCGGTTTGCCCGGAGATGTCACGCGTGCTTGAATCGGCGTGCGGCAAAGCCGGCGTGGCCGGCAAGCGCGGCGGCACCTACCTTTGCATGGAAGGCCCGCAGTTCTCCACCCGGGCCGAATCCAATGTTTACCGCGGCTGGGGCATGGACGTTATCGGCATGACCAACCTGCAGGAGGCCAAGCTCGCCCGCGAGGCCGAAATCTGTTACGTCACCGCCGCCATGGTCACCGATTACGACTGCTGGCATCCGCAGCACGATTCTGTCACCGTGGACCAGGTGGTCGCCGTCCTGCTCAAGAACGCGGAGAACGCGTGCAAGGTGATTCGTGAAGCGGTGGCCGCCACTCCCGGCAAGCGCTCCTGCAAGTGCGGGGCGGCGCTGCGGAACGCCATCCTCACCGAGCGCGACAAAATTCCGGCCGCCACCCGTGAAAAGCTCAAGCTGATTCTCGGCAAATACCTGGACCAGGGAGCCAACGCCTAAATGAGCATTGTTGCAGTCGGTTCCATCGCATTCGATACCGTCACCAGCCGCTATGGCACCAAGGAACGCCTGCTGGGCGGCACGGCCACTTATTTCGGACTGGCAGCCAGCTACTTCACCGATGTGCGCGTGGTGGGTGTGGTGGGCGACGATTTCACCGCCGAGCATGTCAACATTCTGCGCAGCCACGGGGTTGACGTTTCCGGCGTGCAGCGTACGGCAGGCAAGACCTTCTTCTGGTCGGGCGAATATGGGGCCAATGTCAACGAAGCCAAAACCCGCGCCACTGAGCTCAATGTTTTTGCCAACTTCGATCCCGAACTGCCCCGCAACTACCGTGATTCCGAGTTTCTTTTTCTGGGCAACATTGATCCCACGCTGCAGGCCAGCGTGCGCCGCCAGATGAATGGCGCCCGCCTGGTTGGCGGCGACACCATGAATTACTGGATCAACAACACCCATGCGGAGCTTTTGGAGACGCTCAAGGTCATGGACGTGCTCATCATCAACGACGCCGAAGCCAAGTCGCTGGCCGGCGAGACCAACTTGCCGCGCGCCGCCCAGAAGGTGCTGGCCATGGGTCCCCAGGCCCTGGTCATGAAGCATGGAGAATACGGCGCCACCATCTTCTTCCGCGAAGGCGCGTTCGGCATCGGCCACCATCCCTTTCGCGCTCCCGCCCTTCCCATCGAGGAAGTGGTGGATCCCACCGGCGCCGGCGACTCGTTTGCCGGCGGCTTTATGGGCTACATCGCTTCCCAGGGCGAACTCAACCGCGAAGTCCTCAAGCGCGCCATGTTTTACGGCAGCGTAATGGGTTCGTTTGCGGTCGAGCGCTTCGGCACCGAGCGGCTGCAGAAACTCACCCGCGAGGAGATTGACGCCCGCTTCCAGATTTTCCGCGAGCTCACTCACCTGGAATAATGGCTGCGCGGCGCACTCTCGCCTCTGCCCCCGATCCGCGTTTGCGCACCATCTTTCTGGTCGGCTACATCGCGGCCTTTATCGCGCTTATCGCGTTCCTCTGGTATTTCCGCCACAATCAGGCGCTGCTCTATGGCGACGCCGTGGCCCATATCAACATCGCCCGTCGCGTCTTCGACTCGCGCACCCCCGGCTTGAAGCAGTTGGGCACCGTGTGGCTGCCCCTGCCGCACCTGCTCATTATTCCTTTCATTCTTTCCGACTGGTCATGGCAGACCGGCTTCGGCGGCTCATGGCCCTTCATGATCGCCTACGTCGCCGGGGTGATTGGTATTTTTCGCCTGGTACGCGATGGCTTGGAGGCGGCAGCGCCGGCATCCGGCAGATTGTCCGAGAGCCAATCGGAAGGCGTAGCGCCGGCGTCCCGCGGGCATCTCCCCCGCGAAAATGATGAACAGGCGCCTCCTCCCTGGCCCGCCCGCCTCGCCCCCTGGTTTGCAGCCGCCATTTACGCCGCCAACCCCAATCTGCTCTACATGCAGTCCACTGCCATGACTGAGTCGCTGTATTTAGCCCTGTTCATCTGGGCGGTGGTTTTTCTTGCCGACTTTGCCCGCCAGCGGTACTCGTCCGACCCTGGCGCGCGGGCCAAAGCCGGCGGTTCGCTG
>DATGGJ010000639.1:0-12864 GCA_035308585.1 Terriglobales bacterium | reverse complement strand
GGGCGGCAGGCGCCGCGGCGGCGATCCTTGCGCCCGCATTCTGCGCCAACAAAATAAAGGCCAGGGCGGCCCGCCGCCGGAAGGCGCGGAACCGCAGCAGTAATCACCCGTTCCAGGAAAACCAAACGGCCTTCCCCGGCGGAAGGCCGTTCTTTTTGAAGAAGCTTTTGGGCTCGCAGGCTAGGCGCATCAGGGGGACTGGCTATGAATCAGCCAGGTACCAAGGTCACCTGGTTTGCCATCCAGAGAGGCGCCGGCTTCGCTTACAATGAGGGAAGAACCCGGTCACCGCAGCCGGCTACTCTGCATCTAAACGGGTTACGAGTCCAGATGAGGGATGTGATGAAGAAGTGTTTAGCTTTGCTTTGCTTGCTGATATTGACCACGGGCTTCTCGTTTGCCGCCGCCCTGGGAACGGCCACCCAATCGGTAATTCCATCTGACGTGCAGCAGATTATTTCGGTGGACTACCGCTCCCTGCAGAATTCACCCACGGCCCAGGCGCTCAAAGCCCAGGTATTGCCGGAAAATCTGAAGGAGTTCGAGACCTCGTTGCGCGGCATCGGCCTGAATCCGGAAAAAGAGGTGGAGCAACTGATTTTTGTCTCCTACCGCGCCTCCAAGCAGTTGAAAACGGTGGGCATCGCTCAGGGCCAGTTCTCCCCGCGCCAGGTGCTGAAGAATCTTCGCCTGCGCAAAATCAAACCCGTGGCTTACCAGGATTCCTACCTCTACCCCATGGGCAACGGCATGGAAATGACGTTTCTGGATAATTCGACCCTGCTGTTCGGCGACATGAGCGCGGTGAAGGGCGCTCTGGACGCGCGCAACGGCGCTGCCCCCTCCCTGGACAGCAATTCGCAGGTCACCGACATGCTGGGCGGGGTGGAGTCGGGCCCGGTGTGGAGTGTGCTGGACGCCTCCGGCACCCAGAACATGATGCGCTCCGCCCTGGGCCAGGCGTCGCAGCTGGCGGACTACGGCGCGGTCAAGCAGCGTCTGTTGGGCTCGCGCTATGTAATGGATTTTTCCAGCGGCGTCAGCTTTGATCTGGACGTGCTCACCTCCGATTCCATGATGGCGGCCACCATGGCCAACCTGGTCAAGGCGGGGATGATGTACCGCAAGATGAGCGCCACGCCCACGGAGAAGCTGGCCATTGACAGCACTTCTGTGGATAACGACGGCTCCACCATGAAGGTGCACTTCCGCACCGACGATAGCCGCTTCCAGTCGCTGCTGCATTCCGAGTTGTTCGCGGCGGTTTCCCGCTAGCGCAGCTGTTCTGAGGCGGCGCGGGCGGCTCGCAACCCGGCGGCCTCCAGCAACCGGCGCTTTTTGGCCTGAACCCTTGCGTTCGCGGCAGGAAAACCCCCACTGCACCACCGGGGCAGCATCCCTCTGTAACCTATTGGCTTCCTAACAAACAGGTGTAGAATCCTACATAGCTGGTGGTGCGGGATGAGAGAGACGGTGAGGTTGTCCCATACCTCTGCTCTGATACTTCAGAGCGTAGGTGCGGCTCACCCTTACGGATTCGACGTAATGGAGGTCACAGGGCTGCCTAGCGGCACCGTCTACCCCGCCCTGCGCCGCCTGGAACGTGACCGCCTGATCATCTCCCGTTGGGAAGAGCTGCCTGCCAGCCGCCAGCGGCCGGCCCGCAGGTACTACAAGCTCACGCCCGCAGGCACAGTCGCCCTGCGCGAAGTTCAGCAACGCTATCCCCTGCTGCGCCACCTTGCCCTTCCGCCCAAGCCGGCCCGTCGTAAAGGAGTACCGGCATGAAGCGAGCGCCCCTTGCCCTGCTGTATGCCTGCCGTTGGCTGCTGTGGCTGGCGAGCTGGCTGGTGCCGGCGGAGAAGCGGCGGGACTGGCATAACAAGCGCGCTACGGAGGTCTGGCACTGGATCCATTTTCTGGCGGAGGCGGACCGGCTGACCCCCGCGACGCGACTGGAAGTGCTGCGCTCCTGCTGGAGGGCGTTTCCCGAAGCGCTATGGCAGAGGTTCGACCGCGAGCGCACCCTGCTCCGGCTGGATTCCGTGCTGCGCTCCCCCGGCCTGTGCTTGAGCGTTCTTGGAGGAGCCCTGCTGGGCGTGGTTATGCTCACCAGTTTCGCGCCTACGGTGCGCTCCATGGTGCGCCTGCCCTACGCCGATCCCGGCACCCTGTTCGCGGTGCGGCCCGCTGGGCGCTTCATGTGGTTCCGCTCCGACCAGTTGCTGCGCGTGACCCAGGCGTGGAGGCGGAGCCCTTTGGTAAAAGACATTGCCGCTTATTCTTTCCAGCGCGGGACGCTGGCGGGCGCTAACGGGGAAGTCACGATTGCTTCGGCGCAGGTGGCGCCCAATTTCTTTCAGGTGCTGGGGGTACCGGCCGCTCTGGGGCGCACCTTTGGCCCCGCCGACGCCCAGGAATGCAAAGAGTGCGTGCTGCTCAGCTGGGCCGCCTGGAAAACGCATTTCTCCGGCGACCCTCACCTTGCCGGCAAGCAGGTGAACGTAGACGGGCGCGAGATGAAGGTGCTGGGAGTCCTGCCGCGTCAGTTTTCCTTCGCCTCGCCGGGAATCGCCGCCTGGTCGCTGATGCAGCCTTCGGATCCGGCTGCCGCCAACTTGGTGGACCGCATGGGAGCGGTGGCGCGCTTCACCTCGGCGGCCAGCGAGGAACAGGCCACCCGTGAGTTGCAGCGGGTGACCGACGATGCCGGCTATCACTTCGTGAATACCAAGCTGCAGGTGGTTTCGCTGCAGAAGCAGCAGCGGCAGGATTTGGACTCCTACCTCTTTTTTCTTTTTCTGGCGGTGCTGGGCTCGGTGCTGGTGGCCTGGCTGGCCGGGGCGCACGGGAATCTGGGCTCCTCGGGCAGCGGAAGCAAATGGCGCTGGTGGGGATTTTTCGGCGTCAAGACGGTATCGCTTCTTCTGCTTTGCTTTGTAATTGCGCTGGAAGTGACCCGCTACGGCTCGCTGTTCCTGACCGGTACAGTGGAGCCCATGTCAAACCTGGTTTCCATGTGGGTATTCCTGGTGCTGGCCATTGGCGCCCTGTCCTGGGCGGTTTACGACCAGCGCCGCCGCTGCCGCGTATGCCTGCAGCGGCTGGGCCAGTCTGTCCATGTCGGCTGCCCCGGTTATACCCTGCTGGAGTGCTGGGCGGCTACCGAACTGGTGTGCGCCCAGGGACACGGCATGCTCTACATGCCCGATACCGAAGCCAGTTGGCTGGAAGGCGACCAGTGGAGCAACATGGACAGCTCGCCGGCGGGCGCGCAGGAACCGCCCGTGAAGGCTGACTAGCCGGCTTCTCTGGCTGACTAACCCGGTACGCGGTCAGCTTCGCAGCCCTCCTCAAAGGCTATACTCTCCACCAATGTCTTCCATGCTGCGATTCATCTGGCGGGCCAGCCGCGGCCATCGCCTGGCGCCGTGGCGCAGCCCCTACCTGCGCTGGCGCATGGAAACTTACAGCGGCGTCAAAATGCACCAGATCGGCTTCCTGGAGTTCTGGGGCTTCATGTGGCGGGAACGGCACAACCTGAGGCGTTTTTTGGAGTGGGCCACGGAGATGGAACGCTATGCGCGGCCGGAAGGGAAACAGAATTCGTAATTGAGTAATTTGTAATTCATAAATTTCGAAACCCGCCCGACCGGATTACAGAATACACATCGCCGGATTGGAAATCCCGCCAGCGGGAAATCGCGGTCGAGGGCGCCCGCGCCACAAAATTGCAGATTGCCAAATTACAAATCAGGTCTCTGCCGTGTTCTCATTCACGATGCTGGTTGCGTCGCCGCTCCGGCTCCCTCGAACATCAGCCCCACTTCCAGGCCCTTTTTAGCTCCCAGAATGTCGGCGGCGGAGGCGCGATTGGCGGCCACTTCCAGGTAGCCCATGCTGCCCAGAATGGCGAAAACCTGCCCCGGCGCGCCCTGAGCATAGGCGGCTTTGAAGTCACTCACTTCGTGAGTGCCCAGCATGATTTTGAACGCCGGCGGCGCGGGCTGGAAGAGAGCGGGCGCGTCCTGGGGAGTAATGTTGGTCACGATGTTGCCAAACTTATCTACCTTCAACACCACGCCCCGCAACGTGCGCTCGTTGATGGCTTTGGGCTTGGGCGCGGCGAAGCGCACAAAATCGGTAATCTCTTCGCCGAATTTAGCCGTCTCCACGCCCTTGCTGAGATAGCCCGCTACTCGCGCAAAAATATCCCGCCCATGGAACGTAGGGCTGATGGGCTGCAAGAAGTAGTGCTCGGCGGTGATGTGGCGCACCGAGAGCCGGCTTTCGCGCTCATACACCAGCGACAGCACGCCGTTATCGGGAGCGATGAACATGTGTTTCTCGGTGGTGACCAGGATGGGGCGTCGAGCAGTGCCCACTCCCGGGTCCACCACCACCAGGTGAATGGTCTCGGAAGGGAAGTAGCGGTAGGACTGGGTAATAGTGAGGGCGCCGTCGAGGACGTCAAAGGGCTGAACCGAGTGGGAAATGTCCACCAGCTGGGCTTCGGGATTGATGTTAAGCACCACGCCCTTCATGGTGCCCACGTAGTGGTCCTGCAGCCCAAAATCGGTGGTGAAGGTTACGATGCGCGACACGCGAGCTCTCCCCAGCTTGATGTTGGTGTGAAGACGGAACTTAACCCGCCCCGGCGAGAGAGTCAAGTTACGGAGGGTTAGCTGAATTTGGGCAGCAAAACCAGGTCGTCAGCGGGCACGTTTTCCACGGCATAGCCGGCCCGAGTCCAGGCGCGCAGGCCGCCAATGATGACGTATGCGCGCAGGCCCTGCTCTCTCATCCAGTGCGCCACCCGGGCGCTGGTCGCCTCCCGCACTCATGTGCAATAGAGATAAATATCCTTATCCGTGGGCAGTTCGTGCAGCGACTCCTTGAGCTTGTTGGGCTCGAAGCGGATGGAACCCCGAATGCGCATGGTGCCGGGATCGTAGTAGCCATGGCTGCGTACATCCACCAGCAGGATGCGCTCAGGATTTTCGGCCAACTGGCGGGCCACTTCTTCCACCGGCACGCGGGGCACGATCTGATAGGCGCGCTGCTTCCAGTAACGCCAGGCGTAGTAGGCGACGTAGCCAATGGCGGCCGCGAGCACAATGTATTCGGCGCCCAGCCCCACCAGGTGCAACTGCCGCGCGATGGCTTCCGCGAAGCTGCTGAAAACAAATCCCGCGAGGCCATAACTCAGCACGTACAAGCTCGCGCCCAGCAGATCGAAACGCAAGAACTGGCCGGCTTTCATTTTCATACTGCCGGCCAGGGGAGCGGCCATGGTGTTGATGCCGGGCAGGAATTTGGCGATAACAAGAGTCACGCGTCCGCGCTTATAAAACGACTCGGCGGAGCGCAGGATGCAGCTTTCGGGATTGGCGCTGATGCGGCATAAGTATCCCAGCAACCTCCATCCGGTGCGGCGGCCCAGCCAGAAGAGCAGGATATCGCCCAGCATCATGGCGACAATGGCGGCGGGGAGCGCCACGGAAAGGCTGAGCTTATGCATCGCGCCCACAACGCCTGCGGCGAACAGGGCCAGGGCGGCGGGCACGGGAATGCCCACAGCCTCCAGGAAGACCGCCAAGGCCACCACCGCGTAGCCGTGGTGCGTGATGAGATTGAGGATATCGTGCATGTGGGATACGGATTTGTAATCGAGTAATTTGTAACGGGCAATTTTCGGCCGCCGCGGTACCAATTACAAATTACAAATTGCCAAATTACAAATCTCCCGGCTTAGTCGTAGCGCAGGGCCTCGATAGGGCTGAGTCGGGCGGCCTTCCATGCCGGCCAGAAGCCGGAGACCATGCCCACCAGGGAAAGAATGATGAAGGAAACAGTCACCACGCTGGTGGACATGTGCAGGAAGACATCGCCTTCGTGGTTGGCCGTCTTGTACAGCGCGCTGTAGAGGGGCAGGGGCGGGATGGCGTGGGTCAGCGCCAGGGAGAGCAGAATCCCCGCCAAGCCTCCCATAAAGGTCAAGACCAGGGCTTCCAGTAAAAATTGAGTAAGAATATGCAACTGTCTGGCGCCCAAGGCCTTACGCAGTCCTATCTCCCTGGTTCGCTCGGTCACTGAAACCAGCATGATGTTCATCACCCCCACCCCGCCCACACCCAGGGTGAAAGCGCCGATTATGCCCAATATCACCTGCAAACCCAGGCTGAAGGCGCGGATCATGCCTTTGGTCTCGATGGTGTTCCACTCCGGGGTGGCCTTGTCGTCCTTGGGATTGAAGTGATGGCGACGGGCAATTACCGTGCGCACGGCAGCCAGAGTCTTGCCGTCGAGGGTGGGGTCCAGCGGCTGGAAGACGATCATGTCCGGATCGCGCTGGCTCTTCAGGTCCCGGTAGCAGTTAAAGGGGATGAAGCCATCCTGATTATCTGGACCCTCATACATGGAATCCTGAATCTTTTGCTTCATCACGCCGATGACGTCGAACATCTGCCCGCCAATTTCAACGGATTGGCCCACGGCGGGAGCGCCCTGAAAAATCTTCTTGGAAGCGTCGTAACCGAGAATGACGACGCGGCGGTGCTCGGCGAAGTCGGAGGCGTCGAAATAACGACCGTCAGCCAGCTCCAGCCGGCGCATCTGGCCATAGGGCAGCTCCACGCCGCGAGTCTGAATGGAGACCACGCGCGTGCCCAGCTTGTAGGGCAATTGGTCGGTGGATTCGGCGCTGACCGCGCGCACCAGGGGAACCTCGGCGCGAATGGCCTCGATGTCGGCATATTCGTACTTGATCTTCTTGCCCGCGCGCTGCCCGCCGGCCTGCATGCTGGTTTGTCCGGGCCAGAGAACGATGACGTTGTTTCCCATGGAGGAAAACGCGGCCAGCACGCCCCCGCCCAAACCTTGCCCGTAAGCCAGCAGGATGACCACTGAGACCAGACCCCAGGTGATGCCCATCATGGTCAGGATGGAGCGCATGCGGTTGCGCATCAGCGCTTGCCAGCCTTGCAGGATGAGTTCTTTCAGCATCATGGAGGTGGCTTCCCCCTAGGTTTAGATACGGAAGTGGCGAGGCTACGGTTTCAAGTTTCCAGTTTCGAGTTTCAAAATCACCCGCACGGAAACCTGAAACTCGAAACTTGAAACTTAATCAATCTCAATATCACCCGAGCCGGTGCGAATCTCGACCGGGCTGCCGCCCGCGCCTGCCTTGCCGTGTATGGAGTGGCGGGAAATATTGCCGGAAACAGTCACCGCATGGTTGAGGGAAATGCTGCCTGAGCTGGTGGAGGCATCGAGGTCAAAGGCGGCCTGGCTGGGGAGTTGCAACTTGATGGTGCCGGACCCGGCGCTCAGTTTCCATTCGCCGCCGGGGGTGCCTTCGATGTTCACGTCGCCGCTGCCGGTATCGGCATTCACCATGCCGTGCACGCCGTGCAGGTCAACTCCGCCGGAGCCGGTGCGGACACGAACTTCGCCGGAAGCGGTCTGCCGCAGGCCAACGTCGCCGCTGCCGGTTTCGGCGTCAAAAGCGCCGGCCACCGCGTCGGCCTGAATATTGCCGCTGCCGGTACGGGCGCGCACGTCGCCGTTAAGCTCATTCATCTGCAGGTCGCCGGAACCGGTATGCGCTTCCACCCGGCTGCCGATATTGGAAATGTGCATGTCTCCGGAACCGGAACGCGCTTCCAGGGGACCCTTGATGCCGTCAATTTTCTCGTCGCCGGAGCCGGTCTGGGAGATAAGCCTGGTGGCCTGGGGAACCACGATCTGGTAGTCAATGGAAATATTGTGCCGCAGTTCCGGATCGCTGATGTGGCCGATGCGAATGCTGTTGCCGTTCTGCTCGATGGGCGGATTCTGCTCCAGCCGGCGGACCTTTTCCTCGGCATTGTCGCTCCAGCCGCCGACCTTGATGCGGCCCGTGATCTGCACCGAGCCGACCGGCCCGCTGCGCACATCAATGTTGCCGGAGCCGGTGCTGAGATCCATGTCCACGGGGCCGGTGACGGTCAAGGTGCGTTGAAACGAGCCGCGGGCTGAGGCCTTTGCGGGTGTTGCCGAAATGCAGAACAGGGCAGCCAGGGCAAGGGCCAGAAGGGCGGGTGTGCTTTTGCGGTTGGGCATCACGTTCCTCCGCTGAAAGGACGTGCGAAGAGGCCAGAGGCGAGCAGGATTTTATTCATAACGCAGGGACTCGATGGGTTCCATGGCCGCGGCGCGCTGGGCGGGGTACACCCCGGCGGTTACCGTAATCAGGGCCAGGGTGAGCACAGAGGCCACCACCGAGAGCGAGGAAATGATGGGATGAGGAACGATCTCGGGCAAGGGAATCTGGCCCATGGCTACGCACAATCCGATGCCCACGGTGAGGCCGATGGCGCCGCTGAATACGGTCAAAAGGGCGGATTCGACAAAAAACTGCCGTAGGATATCCGCCTTGGTAGCGCCAATCGCCTTGCGCATGCCGATTTCCCGGGTGCGTTCGCTCACCGAAACCAGCATGATGTTCATTACCCCGATGCCACCCAGGCACAAGGTCATGATGGCGACGCAGGCGAAGAAGATGGTGATGACGTCAAAAATGCGGCTCACCAGCTTGGCGCCTTCCATGGTGTCCCAGATAAAGAGCGCGTCCTTGTCGTCGGCTTCGAAATGGTGGACGCGGCCGAGGGCGCGCCGCACCTGCAGGACGGCTTCCTCGTGCTCATCGGCGTTGGCCACTTCAAAAACGATGTCGTTGACCCAGCCCCGCTGTACGGTGCGCTTCTGCCCCTGGTCGTTCTCCGGCGGAGGCATATCGCGGGCCACCGCGGAAAAAGGGGCGTAGAGATTGTCGTTGTCCGGGCCGCTGTAGTTGGAGTTCTGCTTCTTCTTTTCCAGCACGCCCACCACGGTGTAGGGCCAGCCCAGGATGGAAATGGTGGCGCCGACGGCGGGCTGCCCGTTGAAGAGCTGCTTGCGCGCGGCGTCACCCAGCACCACAACCCGCGCGCCCTGGTCTTCGTCTGGCTGGGTGATCAGGCGGCCCTCAGAAACTTTCAGCGAGCGGAAATCCTGATATTCGGGCCACATGCCCACCACTGAGCGGTTGGCCTGGTTGAAAGCGCTGACTTCCGGGACTTCACGGCGCAACTCAGGGCTGACCGCCTTCACCAGATAGCACTGCTTTTTGATCAACTCGGCATCGCTGACGTTGAGCGGGATCTCGCGACCCGCGGCCAGGCCGCCCGCCTGCGCGCTGGTGCGCCCGCCCCACATGATTACCAGGTCTTTGCCCAGGCTTTCCATGCGCTTGTGCTGGTCTTTGCTGAAACCCTGCCCCAGGCCGACCAGAATGATGACCGAGGAGATTCCCCAAATGATCCCAAACATGGTGAGAAAGGTGCGCATCTTATGAGCGCGGAAGGTGGAAAACGTCTGCCGCATTAACTCGAGGAGATTCATGGAAAAGCAGCTTCTAGCTACTAGCTCCTAGCTTGTCCAGCTTAAGAACTACGTCTGCCTGCCCTTTTCAGCTGAAAGTCGCAACTAGTCGAAGCTAGAAGCTAATTAGCTGGAAGCTAGTAGCTGCCTTTATTGCAGAACCACCTGCTCGCCTTCCTTCAGGCCTTTCAACACTTCGGTTTTGGCGCCGTTGGAGATGCCTACGTTGACCGCCACTTTGCGCATGCCGTCCTTGGCGCTGGGATCAGGCACCTGCACATAGGACTTCTTGTCTTTGTCGTAGATCAGGGCGCCTTCCGGGATTTGCAGCACACTCTTATGCTCTTCCAGGATGACTTCGGCGTTAGCCGTCATGTTGGCTTTAAGCTCGCCGCCGGGGTTGTTGATGGACACGCGCACCTCAAAGGTGGTGACGTTGTCCTTCTCCACTCCCATGGGCGCGATTTTGGTCACCTGGCCGTGGAAAGTTTTGTCCTTGAAGGATTCCACCTTGATGCGGGCGGGCTGGCCCAGGTAAACCTTGCCGATGTCGCTCTCGTCCACCTTGCCCTTGACGTAAACCTGGCTGGTATCGCCCAGGGTCATGATGAGGGTGGCGGAGGAGCCCAGCACCAGGATGGAGCTGACAGCGTCGCCCATTTCCACGTCGCGCGAGAGCACCACGCCGTCAATCGGCGAGGTGATGGTGGTATAGCTGAGCTGCTCCTCCAACTGGGCCAGGTTCGCCTTGTCCTGCTCCACCTGGGCGCCGGCCTGTTTTTCTTTGGCACTCAGCACCAGGACCTGGGCCTTGGATACGTTCTGCTTGTTGAGAGCCAGTTCGTAGTTCTTTTGCGCGTCATCCAGAGAGGATTGGGAGACCACGCCCTCTTTCGCCATCCGCAAAGCGCGGTCGTAAGCTCGTTTCAGAAGAGGGACATCGGGGCCTTCGGCGTCCACCTTGGCGCGGGCCAGGTCGGCTACGGCGCCGCGCTCAGCGGCTTCCGAAGCCAGTAGTTGCGCCCGGGCGGAGCTGACCTGCGCCTGGATTTCCTCGCGGTCCAGTTCGCACAGAACCTGGCCTTTTTTGACCCGGTCGCCGGCATCCACCAGCAATTTTTTGACGATGCCGCTGGCTTTGGATTTGATTTCCACCTTGGTGATGGGCTCGACTTTGCCGGTGGCAACCACGCTCTTGGCCAGGTCTCCGCGCTCCACTTTGGCCAGCTTGGTGGGGTCAATCTTGGTGCCGCCATGGGTGGCGGCGGTGACCGCGAGCACGATCAGGACGAGGGCCACCAGCGATCCGCTGACATAGAGCAGCCGTTTGCGCTTTTTCTTTTTGCCATTGCCATTGCCGTTAGCCACGGTCGTCCTCCTGCTCCCGATTCAGATCGGCTCCCACTCTCTTCTACGCCACGAACGCGCCATTTGTTCCTGGCTTGCGGGAAAAAATTGTGGAGCGGCGTTAATCAAATCCATTCGCCGGGTTAGACCCTAGAGAACGCAAAAGGGAAGCAATGAAGATCTTGCACTACCGTCCGGCCTGAAGTTTGCGGCGGGGGGCCGAGTGGGACTTCCTGCCTGCTCTGACTGCCTTCTCTGCAACAGCAGGATAACACAGCTATTTATGTTCCTTCGGTGACAATCGGGCGAGCTCCGTGCGGGATGCTAAAATTTGAATATAAATGGTTAGCTTCCTGCTGCTGCGGGTGCTGCTGGTGGTGCTGCTCGTGGCAGCCAATGCATTTTTCGTGGCGGCGGAATTCGCCCTGGTCAGCGTTCGCGATACCCGCCTGCAACAACTGGTGGAAGCTCGGCGCATTGGCGCCCGCACTGTCCAGAAACTGCACCAGCGCCTGGCCGAGGTGCTGGCGGGAGTGCAGTTTGGCGTGACCCTGGCCAGCCTGTTGCTGGGCTGGATAGGCGAGCCGGTGGTGGCGAATATGTTGCAACCAGCCATCGCCAATGTGCCCCACGCCAACCTCTACGCCCACAGCCTGGCGGTTGCGATCTCCTTTTCCCTGATCACCTATTTGCTGCTCATCCTGGGTGAGATTGTCCCCAAGTCGGTGGCCCTGCAGCGCGCTGAGCGCGTGGCGCTGGCGGTGGCCGGGCCCATGGACGTTTTCCTGGCCATCTCACGGCCGTTCCTGTACGTGATGAACCGCTCGGCGGATGCCGTGCTGCGCGCTTTTGGCTCGCGACAGATTCGCGGCGGCGCGGCGCACTCCCCCGAGGAACTGAAGCTGATTGTGGCCGCGAGCCGGCGCTTCGGGTTGATTCCCGGGTTCGAGGAGGAGATCATTGCCCACGCGCTGGAACTGGGAGAGGTGACGGTGCGCGAAGTGATGGTGCCCAGGCCCAATATCTTCTCCTTCCCCGCCGACCTGACCCTGGACGAAGCTCTGGCGGGGGTGGTGGAAGAGCAGCACTCGCGCATTCCGGTTTACGATCCGCAGCGCGGCCCGGAACACATTGTGGGCATCCTCTACGCCAAGGACCTGATGCGGTGGCTGCGCCTGCGCGTGTCGCTCTCGCCGGCGCAGCCGGCGGCGGCGCGGGTCGCCAAGATGCCCATCAGCCAGATCATGCGCGACGTGCTGGTGGTGCCGGAAACCAAACCCCTGGCTGACCTGCTCACCGAGTTCAAGCTGCGCAAGCGGCACCTGGCGGTGGTGGTGGACGAGTTCGGCTCCACCGTGGGCGTGGTGACGGTGGAGGACGCGCTGGAGCAATTGGTGGGCGAGATCGAGGATGAATTCGATGTGGCCGGGCTGGCGCCGCTGAAGGCCGGCGCCACCATGGTTCTGGAAGGCGCGGCCAATATTCTCGACCTGGAGAGCCAATACCAGCTCACTCTGCCCCGCAACCAGGGATTTGAGACGCTGGCCGGGTTCGTGCTCTCCCGCGTGCAGAAGATTCCCATTACCGGCGATTCCTTTGATTATGACGGACGGCGCTTTACGGTGGTGGAGATGGACGGTCACCGCATCGCCAAGGTCCGCATTGAAATACTGCAGGAGCGGCCGCAAGCGGTCGGCCGCACCGGAGATTAAGGGGCCAAGCTCAGTCCACTCTTTGCCGCAGCCCGGCGGGCCCCGGCGGGTATCGTGGGGTTATACTTGGGCATTCCGATGTGAGGAGGTGCCCATGCGCCTGCTCCTTGTGCTGGCTGCTATCGCCGCTGTTGTCCTTTCACTGCCTTTTCCCGCGGTTGCGAAAGATAAATCCACTGACGACTCGAAAAAGGTATGCGTGGCAGTGGTTGCCAACGCGAGCACGACCTCCGCGTTTGTAGAGCAGATGACGGAGCGTCTTCTCAGGAGTTTGAAGCAGGATAAAGTTGATGCCGTGGGCATGGATTCGCGGACAACAACGCACTATCCGCTGGAGTTCAGTAAAGAGAACGGTGAGGAATCACGGCAGAAGCAATGTGATTACATTCTGCTCAGCCAGATT
>DATGGJ010000638.1:0-4247 GCA_035308585.1 Terriglobales bacterium | reverse complement strand
GACGGCGGCCAGCAGGGAAATGGCGCCAGCTGGGGCGGCCCGATGAAGGCCTACTTGGGGCGGCGCCTGGCGCGGGTTGTGCTGCTGATGCTTGCTGTCTCCGCGCTGTGCTTTCTGCTGACTCGCCTGGCTCCGGGAAGTTTCTTTGACGAAATACGCCTGAACCCGCAGGTTTCGCCGCAGACCATCGCCGCGCTGCAGGCGCGTTACGGGCTGAACCAGCCGCTGCCCTTGCGCTACGCGCGCTGGCTGGCCTCAGTGGCGCGCGGTGATTTCGGTTTTTCAATCGCATACAACACTCCGGTTGCGCAGTTGATGTGGGCGCCCGCGGAACACACCTTGCTGCTGGGCGCCATCTCCATGCTGCTGTGCTGGTTGATTTCGGTGCCGCTGGCGGTGTGGTCGGCAAGCTATGAGCGTTCCGTGCTCGATCGCGGCGTTTCGGCGCTGACCTCCTTACTTATTTCGGTTCCTGAAATTGTGCTGGCGCTGGGGCTGCTGGCATTTGCGGTGCGCTCGCATGCCCTGCCGGCGGGAGGAATGACCGCGGTGGGATTCGATGAGTTGGGGGCGTGGGGGAAGGCCGCGGACATCGGGCGGCACTTTCTGGTGCCCGTCGCCGTACTGGTGTTGGTGGGCACCCCACTGATCGTGCGGCATCTGCGGGCCAGCATTCTCGAGGTGCTGCATGCTCCCTTTGTGGAAGCGGCGCGGGGATGCGGCATCGGAGGCGCGCGGCTCCTGTTCCGGCACGTTCTTCCGGCGGCGGCCAATCCAGCTATTTCTTTGTTCGGCCTGTCGCTGGCTGCTCTGCTCAGCGGGTCGCTGCTGGTGGAGGTGGTGACCGGGTGGCCAGGACTGGGGCCTTTGATTCTGGATGCGACTCTGGCGCGCGATCTGGATGTGGTTGTGGCCGGGGCCATGCTGGCGGCGGCAATGATGGTCGTGGGAAGCCTGGCGGCTGATCTGCTCCTGCTGGCCGCCGACCCGCGCATACGAACCGGGAGTCCGGATGCGGCCTAGACTCGCCATCCTATTGCCCGCTGCGTTGCTGACGCTGTGGCAGTTGGTATTTCTCTGCGCCGGGTTCCTGGCCCCGTATGACCCCGCGGAACAAGACCGCGATCTGTCCTACGCCGCTCCGGCGCATTTGCAGTTTCGCGGTCCGGAAGGCTTCCACCTGCGGCCTTATGCGTGCCGCCCTGATGATTCTGACGCCGGAAACCAACAGCCGCGGTGCTATCCGGTTCAATTCTTTGTTCACGGTTGGCTGTACAGCTTTGCCGGGCTGCGGTGGAGCGTACACCTGTTTGGAGTGCCGGTTCCGGGGCGGGTCGCCATTCTGGGCACCGACGCCTATGGCCGGGATGAGTGGTCGCGCCTGCTCTTTGGAGGACGCATTTCGCTCGCCATCGGGCTGCTGGCGGCCCTGGTTTCGCTGCTTGTGGCCATGCTGACCGGCATCCTTTCCGGCTACTACGGCAAGTGGACGGATGAATTGCTGATGGGCGGCGCGGAGCTGTTCCTGGTTGTGCCCTGGCTTTATTTTTTGCTGGCCTTGCGCGCCATGTTGCCCCTGCACCTGAGCGCGTCGGCCACTTTTCTGCTGGTAGTTGGGGTCATTGGCTCGTTGGGCTGGGCGCGTCCCATGCGCCTGATTCGCGGTGTGGTGCTGAGCGCGCGCGAGCGCAATTACGTGCTCGCCGCTCGCGGCTTCGGCGCCTCCGACGCGTACTTGTTGCGCCGCCACATCGCACCCATGACGGCGGGAGTGCTGCTGACCCAGGCCGCGCTGCTTGTGCCGCAGTTCGTGGCCGCGGAAGCGGCGCTGTCCTTTTTCGGCCTGGGAGTCAGCGAGCCCGTCCCGAGTTGGGGCAACATGCTGGCTGTGCTGCAACAATACAGCGTCCTGGTTTCCTACTGGTGGATGCTGGTCCCGGCGATTGCCCTGGTGATTACTTCCGTAATGTATTGCTGGCTAGCCGAAGCCCTCCAGCGCTCGCTAAAATCGTCTTCAATCTAACCTGGCTGTTCTGTGGGGAAAGGCACACTTTGCGACGTACAGCACGCCTTTGCCTGCTGCTGCAGCTGGCCGCAGTTTGTGTGGCGGCGCCCAGCCCCGACCCCCTGCAATTCAAAGAGGAAGTACAAATTTGCAAGGATGCCGGGCAGTATGGAGGCAGGCTGGTAGTGGGCCTGCGCGCCGAGCCAAAGACGCTGAATCCGGTTACGGCTGAAGATGCGGTGTCGCGCGAGGTTATCGGCGGGCTCATGGCCGACCTGGTGCACATCAACCGCTCCACCCAGCAGAGCGAGCCGGCGCTGGCAAAATCCTGGAAGGTTTCCGCGGACGGCCTCAGCTACACCCTCAAGCTGCGGCGCGGCATCCGGTTTTCCGACGGCCAGCCCTTTGACGCTGAAGACGTGGTCTTCTCTTTTGCCGTCTACACCGATGAGAAAATTGACTCGCCCCAGCGCGACCTGCTGATCCTGGACGGCAAGCCCATCCGGGTTACAAAGCTCGATCCGTACACAGTGCGCTTCAACCTGGCGCGGCCGTATGCCGCCGCCGAGCGCATTTTTGACAGTCTGGCCATACTGCCTCGACATATTCTGGAGAAGCCGTATCGCGAGGGCCAGTTCCTGCAGCAGTGGCCGCTGAACACTCCGCCTTCACAGATTGTGGGGCTGGGCCCGTTCCGGGTAAAGCAGTACCTGCCCGGCCAGCGCATGGTTCTGGAGCGAAACCCGTACTATTGGAAGGCAGACTCCGCAAAGCGCCGCCTCCCCTATCTGGACGAACTGGTTTTCGTGTTCGCCGCAAACGAAGATGCCCGCCTGATGCAGTTCGAGGCCGGCGAAACCGACGTGGTCAACCGCCTCAGCGCGCAAAATTATTCGTTGCTGGTTAGACAGAGCGGGCCTTCGGGTTTCCAGTTGGAGGATCTGGGTCCCAGCACGGAATACAATTTCCTGCTTTTTAACCTGAATGATATGGGCTCGAGCCACCTGCCTGATCTCGACCGCAAGCAGGCGTGGTTCAGAGCGGTGCGCTTTCGACAGGCGGTCTCAGCGGCGGTTGACCGCAATGCCATCGTGCGCCTGGCGTATGGCGGGCGGGGAGCGTCCCTGTGGGGTAATGTCAGTCCGGGAAACAAGCTGTGGGTGGACCGCAGCGTTGCGCATCCGCAGCGCTCGCTGGAGGCCGCGCGGCAGTTGCTGAAGTCCGCCGGTTTCTCCTGGAATGCAAGCGGCAGCCTGATTGACCCCAGCGGTCATGCGGTGGAGTTTTCCATTATCGTCGCGTCGTCGAATTCTCAGCGCATGCAGATGGCCACCATCGTCCAGGATGATCTCGCAAAGCTGGGCATGCAGGTCAATGTGGTGCCCATGGAGTTCCGGGCGCTGCTGCAACGCGTGTTTCAGAACTATAACTACGAGGCCACGATCCTGGGTCTGGGTGGAGGCGACGCCGACCCCAACGCGGAAATGAACGTTTGGGTTTCCAACGGCAGCACGCACCTGTGGCACCTGGGCGAGACTCACCCCGCCACCGCCTGGGAAGCCGACATTGACCGCCTGATGAACCAGCAAATGCTCACCTTGAACTACAAGCGCCGCAAGCGGCTCTACGACCAGGTGCAGCAGATCATCGCCGCCAATCTACCTATGGTATTTCTGGCCACGCCCGACGTGCTGGTTGCGGCCAGGCCGGCGGTGGGCAATTTTCATCCGGCGGTGCTGGAGCCGACAACGCTGTGGAACGTTGACCAGCTCTACCTGAGGCGGGGAGCGGAAATGGCGCGGTCCCGCTAGATGCCCGCTCTCACGGCCCAGCCAGAGCGGCAGCTAGCGTGGGACGATGAACGCCTGATCACCGCCTGCCGCAAAGGCGACCAGGAAGCCTGGGCCGCCCTGGTGGATAAGTACCGGAACCTGGTTTATTCCATTCCCCTCAAAATGGGGCTGCACGAACAAGCGCCTGACATCTTTCAGGCCGTTTTCCTCGATTTGCTGGCCGACCTGCCGGACATCCGGGAGCCGCAAGCTTTGGCCAAGTGGCTGATGCAGGTGTGTTACCACAAATGTCTGCGTTGCCGTCTGCAGGAGCAGCGGCAGGTTCCATGGGGAGAAGAAATCGAAGCGGGGGTTGAGGCCGGCGCCCCCACTCTGGAAGAAGTGCTGATTCAGGGCCAGCGCGAGCAGAGGGTGCGCGACGCATTGCGGTTTTTGTCGCCCCGATGCGA
>DATGGJ010000637.1:0-2733 GCA_035308585.1 Terriglobales bacterium | reverse complement strand
TCTGCGGCTCTTCTTCGCGCGGTGTTTGCCAGATGGCGAAGGCGCCCAGCAGCAGCGCCGCGCTGATGGCCAGCGGCGTCAGCTTCGACTGGATGAAGCCGTGGGCGATGCGGCCCGCCAGCCGAAGAGTGGACGAGTTGTCGTCAACTTGCTTCATTGAATTCTTTTTCGCCGCGGATGAACGCGGATAAGTTCCAACTACCAACTACCAACTACCAGCTACCAACTACTAATTGCTTTCCACCCGCTTGCCTCCCAGCTCCCCGTCGCCCGGCGCGGCCACCACGCGCTCTCCGCTCTGCAAGCCGGAGAGAGCCTCAACCTGCCCGCCCGTTATCTGCCCCAGCGTGATGTAGCGCAAGCTGGCGACTTGGTCTTCGCCTACCACGAAAACGCCCTGCAGTTGGCCGCGCTCGACTACGGCGCCGCGAGGAACAAGAATTGCCTGCCGCTCGCCGCTGGCAATGTGGGCCCGTCCGAATAAGCCGGAGCGCAGGCGCGCATCCGCCGGCAGTTCGACCTTCACCATGAAGCTGCGGCTGGCCGGATCCGCCGCCGGCACAATCTGCGCCACGCGCCCGCTGAACTGAGCGCCGGGCAGGGAATCGAGCGTGACCGGCACGGCCTGCCCCAGCTTGATAAGGTGAATGTCGCCTTCGTCCACGCTGGCTTCCAGGCGGAAGCGGTGCTGGTCTTCCACCACCAGCAGCACCATGCCGGGAGTGGCCAGCGTACCCGGGTCGGCGCGCTTTTCCGTCACCACGCCATCGAACGGCGCGTGCACGCGGGTGTAGCCCAGGGTGGTTTGCGCCTGCGCCAGCGCCGCCTGCGCCTGCGTCAACCCGGCGCGCGCCAATTGCCGGCGCGCCGAGGCCGCCTGTTCCCGTGCCTTGATCTCGTCGAACTCCTGCGGGCTCACCGACTTCTTGTTGTACAAATCCTGGTAGCGCTTGAAAGTAGCCTCGGCCAGGCTGTAATCGGAATCGGCCGCCACAATTTCCTGCTGCGCGGCATTTTCCGCGGCGGTAGCCTGCTGCACCGCGGCTCGCGGCTGCGCGTCCTCCAGCACGGCCAGCACCTGGCCCCGCCGGACGCGGTCGCCTTCCTTGACCCGCATTTCCACGATGTTGCCCACGGTCTGGCTGGAAAGCTGGCTGCTCTGCGCCGCCTGCAGCGTGCCCACGGCATCCAGAGTGTCGGGAATGGTGGTCCGCTGCACCGCGACCAGTTGCACGCCGCGCACAACCTCCGGCGCGGCCGCGACGGTGCGCGGCTGGCTGCTGCAAGCCGCGAGCGCCAGGAGAGCGGCCGTGACTGCCACCAGGGCTGAAGCCCGGTGTCTAAGGGTCACGCATTTCGCAGGGCTGAAGCCCTGCGCTTTAGCCGCTAACGACCCACGTTGCGTGTTCATCAATTCATTCATGGCATGATCACCGCAGAGCTGGCGCTCAGCGTTCCCGTGGCCAGCTCCAGATTGGCGTAGCTGGTGCGCAGGCGGTACACCGCTTCCCAGTAATCGGTCTGCGCGCGCCGCAGCGCCTCTTCAATCGTAAGCAAATCCGTAATCGTGGTAATCCCCGCGTCGTACCGGTTCTGGTTGATGCGCATGCTCTCCTCCGCCTGGCCCACCGCCGCCTGCGCCACTCCCACCTGCTGGCGGGCGGAATCGAAGTCGTAGTAGGCGCGCCGCAGTTCCAGCCGCACCTGGTCGCTGGCCCCCTGGTGAGCCGCCGCCATCCGTTCCTGCAGCGCCCTTGCCCGCGTCAACTCCGCCTTCTTCGCTCCCCCCTGAAACAGGTCAAGCTGCAGTTCCACTCCCGCCACCCAGTTATTGCCCTGCACCTGCGAAAGCGTCGCGCCCTCCGTTTCCCAGCCGCCAAACGCGTTCAACCTGGGGCCAAAAGCCGACTTGGCGATGGAAACGCTCCTCTCCTGCGCCATCTGTTGCGCCTCAATCTGCTTCAGGTCAGGACGCGAGGCCAGCGCCCGCTTCTCCAGGTCGTCGAGCGCGGCTTGGGGCAGCGGGCCCTGGCTCAGTGCCTGCGAGAGTTGAAACTGCGCATCCGGCGCCACGCCCATGGCGGTATCCAGTTGGGCGCCGGCGAAAGCCACGTTGTTGCGGGCGCGAATGAGCTCTTCCTGCCGCCCCGCCAGCCGCACTTGCGCGCTCAGCAGGTCCGACTGCACCACCACCCCGCTTTCATAACGAGCCTTGCTGCGGTCCAGAATGGACTGCGCCGTCTTCACCGACTGCTCGGCTACATCCTGCTGCTTTTGCGCCAGCAGCAGCCCCAGGTAGGCTTGCACTACGCGAAAGATCGTTTCCTGGTCGGCGCGCTCCAGTTGGTGCCCGGCCGCCTGCTGCAGGTCCCTGGCCCGCGCCACGCCTTTCACGTTGGCGAAGGAATCGAACAGGTTCCAGTTGCCGGAAAAACGCGAGCTGAAGTTGCCGATGGGAGTGGGCGTGTTCAGCGCGTTCAAGGCGAAGTTCGCCGTGGTGAAACGCTGTTGCCGCAACCGCGTGCCGAACACATAAACCGGGTCATTGCCCCGGGTGGCGCTTTCCGTGAAGCCCAGGCGCGGCAGCAGCCCGGAGCGCGCCTCCTGCACACCCGCTGCGGCGGCCCGCTGGTCGGCCACCGCCATCTTGCGCTGCGGATTTTTCTCCAGCGCCATGCTGACCGCCTGTTGCAGGCTGAGCGGAGCTTGCGCCGCCGCCGTTGCCGCCAGCAG